>NZ_DASURI010000653.1:0-6364 GCF_036280135.1 Longimicrobium sp. | reverse complement strand
ACGGCATCCGCCAGCCCGCCCTGGATGCGCCGCTGGCCGTACATCTCGTACCGGTCGTTGGGCAGCGCCGCCGGGTCCGGCGCGAACGTGGGCGACGCCGCCAGCGACCGCCGCAGCCGCGCGGGGTCGATCCACTGCGTGCGCGTGTCCCGCTCGCGGAGCGCGAAGACGAGCTCGCCCGTCACGTCCTCGCGGTTGAACTGCAGACCGCTCGACGCCTGCACGGGGAGGATGAGCACGCGCTGCCCGCCCAGGTCCATGGGCGCCACCGAGACGGCCGGCGCCGGCTGCCCGGGAGCGGACTTCGCCTTGCCGCCCCCGCACGCGACCGCCAGCACGGGCAGCAGCGCGCAGGCAAGCGCGGCCAGCCGCCGGGCAAACGCGCGGCGGGGGGAATGCGTGGAGCCCTGCATCAAAGGAGGTGTCCCCCGTCCACGGGAATGACGGCGCCGGTGATGTGGCGCGCGTACTCGGAGCACAGAAAGACCACCACGTTGGCCACGTCCTGCGGGTCACCCAGCCGGCCCAGCACGGCGCGCTCGCGGGCCGTGTCCAGGATCTCCGCCGGCACGCCGCTCGTCAGCCGGGTGGTGCGGATGTACCCCGGCGCCACCGCGTTCACGTTCACGTTGCTGGGACCCAGCTCCAGCGCGGCGCTGCGCGTCAGGCCCAGGAGCCCCGCCTTGGACGCGCTGTAGTTGGCCAGGCCAAACTCGCTGCGGATGCCGTGCACCGACGACACGTTCACGATCTTGCCGTCGTGCTGGCGCCGGAACATGGGCGCCAGGGCGCGGATCATGTGAAACGCGCCCGTGAGGTTCGTGTCCAGCACGGAGCGCCACTGCTCGTCCGACAGGCGCCATATGGCGCGGTCGCGGGCGATGCCTGCGTTGTTGACGAGGATGTGCAGGGCGCCGAACTCGTCCTGCGTGTTGCGGACAAAGCGCTCCACGGCCGCGGCGTCGCGCACGTCGCACTCCTCGCAGCGCACCTTCACCTCCAGCTGGCGGATCTCGCGGGCCGTGTCCTCGGCCTCGGCGTGCATCTCGCCGCCGCCGTCGTAGCTGAAGTAGTTGAACGCCACGTGCGCGCCGTTGCGCGCCAGCTCCAGGGCAATGGCCCGGCCGATCCCCGTGGCGCCGCCCGTGACGATGGCGGCGCGCCCGCGCAGCGACGAGCCGTACTTGAGCGACTTGGGCTGCGTTTCCTCGCCCAGGTCCTCCAGCAGCTGCTCGACGACGGCAGTTTCTTCGGGCATGCGCACGATGGTGCCGGGCATGCCGGGAATGGGAATGGACGGGAACGAGTCCCGGGCACGATCGATGGAGTCGGGCTCGGCTTCGCGGGGATCGCGAGGGGGCATCCGGCGACCGGGGGTGGCGGGTGCGTGAGAGGGTGCAACCGGTTGCGAAAGCTACCCCTGCGCCGCCGGTGCGGCAAGCGCGGAAGACCTTCGCATGGCGTGGTATTAACCACCGGGGCAACTTTCGTGCGCGGATGCGGGGGCCCGCGCGCACCGTCGATGGCTGGGGGCGGCGAGGAAGGAGGTCCGGCGAGTGGCCAGGAAGGAGCGACGAGCCGCGAGCGGCAGGAAGCGTTCAGCCGAATCCCGTCGCTGCGCGACGGGAGGCCCTCTCCCCCGACCACCTTTTGCTCGTTCCTCGCAACGGGGTCAACCCCTCCCCCAACTTCGGGGGACGGGTTGTTCGCGGGACGGATCAGCGCGCGAAGGACGGCTCGCGCCTTCCGGGATCGCGCGTTAGCTCGCGCGTTCGTTGCCGCCGGGCCGGGCCGCGGCGGCCAGCGCGCCGGCGCCCAGCCAGAAGCCGAGGATCGCGCTCATCCCCATCCCCACGAGCGGTACGGGGAACGCGCCGAGCACGGGCGCCAGCGACACGACGGCGCAGTACGTGGCGAGCGCCATCGCCGCCATGCGCGTCCGCGGCCCGTCCGCCGTCGCCATCCGCAGCGGAACGAGCGCCGTGGCGCCCAGGAGCGCGACCGCCGCGATCGCCGCCGCGGGCGTCCAGCCCCACGCCAGGCCGATGATCTCCTCCACCTCCGGCACGGGTGCGAGCGGATCCGGCCGCATCCACGCCCCCACGATCGCGAGCACGACGGCCGCCGCCCCGCCCGCCCGGACCGCCGCCGACGCGCGCAGCGACGCGAGGACCACGAGCATCGCCGCGCCCAGCGCCGTCGCCTGCGACGCGTCCGGCTGCACGACGAGCAGCACGAGCGCGACGGCCGCCGCGATCCAGCTCCAGCGCCGTTCCGCGAACACCGCGAGGGCGACGATGGCCGCCGGAAGCAGGACGAAGGCCGCGTTCACGTGCAGCGGGCCGACGTCGATCCACCGGTGCACGCCGTCCTGCGGGGCGTTCAGCAGCGTGCCGGCCAGCGCGACGGGCGCCATCAGCAGGACCACGCGCGGGGCGCCGGTCCGCGCGGCGATGGCCCACGCGGCCAGCGCGCCCACGAGCCACGCGACCGGGTTGCGCGCCCACGAGCCGGTGGGCACGTCGTGGGCGGCCGCGATCACGCATCCGGTCCCGACGGCAAGAAGCGAGAGCAGGGCAAAGGCGGGGAGGAACCGACGTCCCCCGTGGGGAGCGTGGCTGCGGGTCATCTGCGGAAGCGGCGGAAGGAAGGCGGTGGATGAGATTCGTGCGGATACAAGCAGTCCCCGCTCCCTGGCCAGGAGCGGGGACCGGAGGAAATCGGGAATGCCGTTGCCGGCTATTCCCTATTCCCTGTTCCCTATTCCCTGCAGTTTCAGTACGGCGCGCCCGCGTAGTTGTCGATCTGCGCGCGCTGCAGCTTGCCGCTGTAGTCCAGGTAGCAGACCTTGGTCTCCGAGTAGAACTCGTACACTTCCCAGCCGCCCTCGCGGTGGCCGTTGCCCGTCTGCTTCACGCCGCCAAACGGCAGGTGCGCCTCGGCGCCGATGGTGGGCGCGTTGACGTAGGTGATGCCGTTGTCCAGGTCCTGGAACGCTCGGAAGCTCGCCACGTTGTCGCGCGTGTAGATGGACGAGCTCAGGCCGTACTTGACCTCGTTGTTGATCCGGATGGCCTCGTCCAGGTCCTTGAAGCGGATCACGGAGAGCACCGGCCCGAAGATCTCCTCCGTGGCCATGCGCGAGCCCGGCTTGATGTCCGTGAAGATGGTCGGCTGGAAGAAGAAGCCGTCGTCCAGCCCCTCGCCCGTGGCGCGCGAGCCGCCCAGGGCCAGCGTGCCCTCGCGCTTCCCCACCTCGATGTACTCCTCCACCTTGGCCAGCGACGCCGCGTGGATGAGCGGGCCCACGTCCACGCCGTCGTCCAGGCCGTAGCCCAGCGTGAGCTTGCCGGCGCGGTCGATGAGCCGCTGCACGAACTCGTCGTGGATCTCGTCCTGCAGCAGCAGGCGGCTGGTGGCCGTGCAGCGCTGCCCCGTGGTGCCAAACGCGCCCCACAGCACGCCGTCCAGCGCCAGGTCCAGGTCCGCGTCCGACATCACGATCTGCGCGTTCTTGCCGCCCATCTCCAGCGACAGGCGCTTGTGGCTGCGCCCGCACGCCGCGCCGATGAGCGACCCCGTCTCCGTCGATCCCGTAAAGGAGATGAGCGGGATGCCGGGGTGGTCCACCATGGCCGCGCCCACTTCCTCGCCCAGGCCGTGCACCAGGTTCACGACGCCCTTGGGGATCCCCGCCTCTTCCAGGATCTCCACGAGGAGGCTGACGGTGTGCGGCGTGTCCTCGGCCGGCTTGATCACCACCGTGTTCCCGCACACCAGCGCGGGGAACATCTTCCACGTGGGGATGGCCAGCGGGAAGTTGAACGGGGTGATGAGGCCCGCCACGCCGATGGGGCGGCGCACGCTCATCGCCCACTTGTTGCGCAGCTCCGACGGCACCGTCTTGCCGAACAGGCGGCGGCCCTCCACGCCGGCGTAGTACGCCGTGTCGATGCCCTCCTGCAGGTCGCCGCGCGTTTCCGTGAGCACCTTGCCCATCTCGCGCGTGGCGGCCCGGGCGATCTCGTCCTTGCGCTCCGTGAGCAGGTCGCCCACGCGGCGCAGGATGTCGCCGCGGGCGGGCGCCGGCGTGCGGCTCCACTCGGGGAACGCGGCCTGCGCGGCGGCCACGGCGCGGTCCACGTCCTCGCGCGTGCTGCGCGGAAACAGGCCGATGAGGTCGGACTGCTTCGCCGGGTTGCGGTTCTCGAAGTATTGGCCGTTCGACGGCTCAACCCACGCGCCGCCGATGAAGTTCTTGAACTGGTCCGCCATGCTCGTTGCTCGCCTGGAACGGGAAGGGCTCCCCGGGGAAGCCGTTGCGGTGGATCGAAGCCGGGGAATCTAACCACGTCGGCAAGGGGTGCAACGCGCGGCCCCTCCACGCCCCATCCGTGCCATTCCTCGCGAGCACTCGTGCGCTCCCGGCGCGTGGGGATCAGGGGCGGATACGGTGGACAGCGGTGGGCTTGTGTGGATCTGTCGACGCTGAGACTGTTACAGTTACCGACCATTCTCGTCCGCTGCCGCGTCCGTCTCCAGCGTCGGCGGCCCATTCTCCAGCGGTTCCCGGAGGACTCCATGCGCACACCCCGCCCCATCCTGCTCGCGTCCGCGGCCGCGGTGGTGCTCCTCGCCGCCGCCTGCTCCGGCGACGCCGCGTCGCCCGCGGGCCCCACGACCGCCGGCTCGTCATCCGTCCACCCGTTCTTCACGGCCGCGGCAGATACCACGGGCACGGACTCCATCATAGGTGGATACGGCAGCGGACCGTGCCTGCCGCTGGACTTTGACTACGAGCCCCACACCGGGACGGACTACGTCGTCTGCCCCGACACCACGACGGATTCTGAGCCCGGCCTGCTGCCCACCGCGCCCGGCCCGTCGCGGCTGACGGCCCCCACCCCCGGCACGACGACGGGTGGCTCCACGACGGGCGAATCGAGCACGGGCGGCTCCACGACGACGACGGACTCCGTGCAGGCCGGGTACGGGAACGGCAGCACGGGCGGCATCGAGTACGACCGCTTCGAGTACGATCCCGAGACGGGCACGGAAACCGTGGCCACGCCGGACACCACGCCCAAGCCGAAGTCCGGCAGCTGACGCGGATCAGAAGGCGTTGATTCCCTGAGTCACCCGGCGCTGCGCGCACCCTGCAGGATGAAGGTCGCCCGCGTCCAACCTCCCCCAGGGTTTTTTGGGGGAGGTGGGCGAGCTCCGCGAGCCCGGAGGGGGCGTTCGCGAGGGGCACGTCTCTACGCACGGCCCAGCCCTGGCCATCCAGCGAGGCGCCGCGCGAACCCTGTCGACCGATCCGCCCAGGCGCCGGCCGAAGGAAGTACGATCGCCCTCCGATGGGTCACGTCCATCGGAGGGCGATCTCATGCGGACGAGCGTCGTCTACAACGGGCGGACTTGACACATTCCCATATCAGCATATGTTTCAGCCATGGCTCGCAGACCCACAACAGCCGACGCGTTCAACGCCGTCGCCGAAGCGAGCCGACGCGAGCTCCTCGATGCGCTGGGCACCGGGGAGGCAACGGTCGGCGAGCTGGTCGACCGGCTCCGCATGAGCCAGCCGCAGGTGTCCAAGCACCTCGCCGTGCTGCGGGCCGTGGGGCTCGTGCTCGTCCGCGTGGAGGGCCGGCACCACTGGTACCGCGTGAACGGGCCGGCGCTGAAGCCCATCCACGACTGGGTCCGCACCTTCGAGCGCACCTGGAACACGCGGCTCGACCGGCTCGACGACCTGCTCGCCGAACTCCAATCCAGGGAGAAAGAACCATGAGCGCCACCGCCGTCCCCAACCGCCACGGCTCCGCCGTCATCACCCTGCCCTCGGACACCCAGTACCTGGTGACCCGCCTGTTCGACGCGCCGGCCGCGCTCGTCTTCAAGGCGTTCACCACGCCGGAGCTGGTGAAGCGCTGGTGGGGCTTCGAGAGCGCCGAATGGCTCGTCTGCGAGATCGATCTGCGGGTGGGCGGCCGCTGGCGTTTCGTCGTTCGCGACCAAGTGATGGAGGTGGGCTTTCACGGCGAGTACCTCGAGATCGACGCGCCGCGGCGCCTGGTGAACACCGAGATCTACGAGGGTGTCCCCGACACGAAGCCGCAAGAGATCTCGCCCGCGGAGTGGGACGCGCTGGGGGAGTGGGCGGGGCGAGGCGACGCCCCGGTGCTGGACATGACGCTCGAGGAGGTCGGCGGCGTCACCACCATGAAGCTGCTGGCCACCCACACCAGCCGCGAGGTGCGCGACGCCATTCTGGAGAGCGGGATGGAGACCGGGATGCAGGTCTCCTACGACCGCTTGGAGGACCTTGTGCGGCAGGCGGCGTAGGCAGCTCATCAGGGAT
>NZ_DASURI010000652.1:0-3710 GCF_036280135.1 Longimicrobium sp. | reverse complement strand
GGGGCTCGGGGACGATCACCACGTCTCCCTGGCACAGGAGGTGGACAAGGGTGCAGACGTCCCAGCCGCTGTAGACGGGGACGCTGGCCACGGCCGCCGTCGCACGGCGCAGGGCCTCGCGGCGCGCGAGCCCGTAGATGTGCACGGCCTTGTGCGACCGGTGCTCGTCCAGCGCGATCATCCCCGCGATTCGCCGCGCCCGCGGCTGCGCGAAGAAGCGCGACCAGTCGTCCCCCAGGGCGGGCGCGGCCGCCCCCGGCTCCACGATCACATCGAACTGGCACGACGCGAGGACGGCTCCCGGCGCCGCGTCCAGGGCCGCCGCCAGCTTCTCCACGAACGTGGGCTCCCGCAGGTCGTCGCAGGCGGCCCACATGAAGTAGTCGCCCCGCGCCTCGTGGAGCACGTAGTGAAAGTTGGCCAGCGGCCCCAGGTTGCGGGGCTGGCGCACGTAGCGCACCCGCGGGTCGCGGGCGGCGGCGGCCCGGCACACGGCCTCCGTGTCGTCCGTGGAGGCGTTGTCGGAGATGATCACCTCCACGTCGCGAAAGGTCTGCGCGAGCGTGGCGTCCAGCGCCTGGGCCAGCAGCGCCCCCCCGTTGTACACGGGCATGCCGATGCTCACCCGCGGCGCGCTCACGGCAGCACCTCGGCGGCGGGGCGTCCGGCGCCCACGCCCAGGCGGCGCAGGACGGGCGTGCGCACCCACGGCAGGGTGAGGGCCGCCGCCGTCACCGCCACGGCGCCCACGGCGCCCAGCTGCACGACGGCGTGCCCCCGCGCCATCTCGCCCCAGGGCAGCAGCAGCCGCGCACCGACGGCAACCACGAGGGCCGCCAGCAGGGGCGCGCCCGCGTCGCGCAGGTACCAGCGGGCCAGCTCGCCCCGCAGCAGGCGCCGGTGCACCAGGGGCGGCTGCAGCAGCACGTATCCCGCGTTGAGCAGCAGCCACCCCGCCGCGGCGCCCGCCGGGCCCCAGCGCATGCCCAGCAGGAGCACGGCGGGCACCAGCACCACGATGGCTACCACGTTGGAGACGATGAGCAGCCGCGTCCACCCGAACGCCACCTGCAGGGCGTACGGAAGCACCATCAGGGCGTTCAGGGCCGTCCCGGCCGAAAGCAGGGCCAGCACCACCCACGCGTTGCGGACGATGGCGGCGTCGCCCGTCCACATCCAGAGCACCTCGCGGGGAAAGAGGGCCAGCACGGCCGCCGCCGGGAGGACGATGACGGACATGAGCCCGCAGGCGTGGTGGTACGTCTCGGCCAGCTCCCCCTCGCGTCCCTCGCCCGCCAGCTGCGCCAGCCGGGGAAAGTACGCCGAGAAGAGGGGCGCCACGAGGCGGTTGAGGGCCGTCACGGCCGTCCCCGCCAGGGTGTAGTAACCAAAGGCGCGCAGGTCCAGCAGCTTGCTCAGCACGATCTTGTCCGCCGAGGTCAGCACCAGCGACAGCACGGACAGCCCGCTCATCCCCGCGGCGAACCGCCCCACCCGCAGCAGCTCGGCGCGGTTGAAGCGCGCGCGGGCGCCGCCCGGCGGCAGGGCGCGGGCCAGGAGGATGCCCAGGGCCAGCGTCTGCAGGGCGGCCGTGGCGATCTGCCATCCCAGGAACGCGTCCAGGGTGGGCGACACCCACGCCAGCACGCCCAGGGCCCCCAGCGAGCGCAGGGTGCCCACGACGGCCATGACGGCGTTGAGCCGCACGTGCAGCTGCAGCCCCTGCAGCCCGCCCGTGTACAGGCTGGCGGGCCACTGCAGGGCGAACGCCAGCCCCATGAGCAGAAAGGCCCGCGACACCTGCCCCTCGCCCAGCCCCTGGGCCCGCACCCAGCCGTGGGCCAGCAGGGGCGCCACGCCCAGCATGGCGGCGGCCAGCAGCACGGCCACGCCCCAGTACACCACGGACAGGGTGCGCACGAGCCCCCGCAGGGACTCGGCGCCCTCGCCGCGGCCGGAACGGTGCGCCAGCTCCCGGCTGAGCGTGGTGCTGAGCCCCAGGTCCAGCAGCGACGCCAGGGCCTGCACCACGGAAAACACGCCGATGAGCCCGTACGCCTCCACGCCCACGTAGCGCACGTACACGGGAACCAGCACCACCCCCAGCAGCGACGTCCAGGCGTTGCCGCCGTAGTTGGCCGCCGCGTTCCACAGCACCCGCGCGCGGCCGCCGGCCGGCGCCGGGGGGCTCACGTCCGCCGCAGCCACGCGCTGGGCCAGTGGGTCACGTTCGCGCGCAGCTCGCTCTCGTTGAAGGGCCACGCCGGCTGCTCCAGCACGAACTCGGGGTGCGCCCCGGCCCACGCCTCGGCGGCGTGCGCGGGGTTGTCGGTGTCCCACCCGGGCTGGCCGCGGGGCACGTCGTGCACCATCCGCATGACGCCGTCCGTGGCCACGATGTACGACCCCGGCGTCACCAGCCCGTGGTACGCGTCCAGCTCGCGGGTGACGTGGGCGGCCGTGTGGTTGCTGTCCAGGATCACCAGCACCGTCTCGCCGGGGCGGATGAGGGAGCGCACCCGCTCCACCGTCTCCGCGCCGGCCGAGTCGCCCTCCACCAGGGTGATCATCCCCGACAGCGCGTGGGCCTCGATGGCCGCGCGGTTGTGGGGGCGGATCTCGATGTCCACGCCCACCACGCGCCCCCGGCCCATGGCCTTCATGAGCGAGGCGTAGAAGACGAGCGAGCCCCCGTGGGCCACGCCCGTCTCCACCACCACGTCGGGCTGCACGCGGTACAGCACCTCCTGCATGCGCACCATGTCCTCGGGGAGCTGGATGACGGGACGGCCCATCCAGCTGAAGGTGTAGGGGTACTTCTGGTTCCATCCCACCTTCACCCACAGGTCGCTGAGCACCTCGAAGGCCTCGGTGCCGTACAGCGGCAGCGTGCCCCCGCCCTCCCCCTCCACCACCAGCGTCCGCGCCTGCGTATCGATCGAGACTTTCATTCGTCCTTAGCCGTTGGAAATGCGCCGGCCGCGCCACCACGCCACCGCGTCGGCGAGCCCCGCGTCCAGGTCCAGCGCCGGGGTCCACCCCACTTCGTCCCGCAGCCGCGCGGCCGAGGCCGCCAGCACGGGGGGATCGTCCGCGGGCGCCGGCAGGGCCCCCAGCCGCACCAGCCCCGGGTCGCCCGCGTGCCGGGCCACCCCCTCCACCACCGTCCGCAGGGCCACCGCCCGCCCCGCCGCCACGTTCACGGGCCCCGTCACCCCGCTCTCCAGCAGCGCCACGCACGCCGACGCCACGTCGCGCACGTGAAGAAAGTCGCGCAGCTGGGCCCCGTGCGTGCACCGCGCGGGCTCGCCCGCCAGCAGCGCCCGGGCCACGGACGGCACCAGGCGGTCCGGGTGCTCGTGGGGGCCGTACAGGAAGAAGAGCCGGGCCCACGCGGCCCGCATCCCCGTCCGCTCCGCCAGCGACGCCAGCAGCTGCCCCGTGGCCAGCTTGCACGCCCCGTACGGCGTCGCCGGCCGCAGGGGGGTGTCCCGCTCGTCACAGGTGCCGGCGGACCAGTCGTACTCCGCGCACGTCCCCGTGGCCACTATCCGCGCGCCCCCGGCCCCGGCGAAGGCGCGGAACAGCTCCAGGCTGGCCCCCACCCAGCGGTAGTTCTCCAGCGACGTCCAGAAGCGCCCGTGCTCCGTGTACCACGCAAGGTGCAGCAGGGCGTCGGGCCGGACGGCGTCCACGACGCGCGCCGCGCC
>NZ_DASURI010000651.1:0-8320 GCF_036280135.1 Longimicrobium sp. | reverse complement strand
CTGGCTTTGCGCGAACTGCGCGAACCGGGTGACGTCGTGCGCGTACGCCTCGAGCGTCTTGTCGCTCAGGCCGCGCTCGAAGCGCAGGTGGTCCAGGAACGGCTCCACCGCGTAGGCAAGCGGCGGCGCGGGCTTTTCGGCGGGAGTGGGCACGACAAATGGGATCGGGATCGGGTTCTGCTGATTTTCGTGCGAGACAGGCGGCGTTCCTGCCGGAAACTGTGGACGGATCGAGAGCGTGAGGCGGATACCCTGCACCGGGCGAGAGGCCCCCTCCCCCCGCCCCCTGCCCCCGCTGTCGCGGGGGAGGGGGAGAAATGCATCCGGTGTGCGGCATCGCGACCCGGAACGATCCCGCCCGTGCGCGCTTGGCCCGAGAGCAACTCAGCGCACGGGCGAGATCCCGCACTTCGGCGACCCGATTCTTCGGGCGGTGCCATCCCGCACGCGGATGAATCCAGACGGCGCCTTCCTCAGAATGACAGCACGGGTGAGAAACGACTCGATACCGCTCGAAAACCGCTGTCAGTCCGCCAGGTCGTCGATCTGCTCCGTCATCTCCTCCTTGCCGCGCGTCTTCCACCACCACACCGCCACCACGGCGAAGAGGATGACGGCCGCGAGGGCCAGCCACCGGCCCGACGCCTCCACCTGCGCGCGGATCTGCTCCCAGTTGCGGCCGGCCGTGGCGCCCAGGTACACGATCAGCCCGTACCACAGGCCGCTGGCCAGCGCGATGGGCAGCGCCGTGCGGGGCAGCGACATTCCGCTCGTCCCCGCGAAGATGGGCACCACGGCGCGAAAGCCGGGCAGGTAGCGGCTGAAGAAGATCACCTTGCCGCCGTGCTTTTCGTACAGCGCGCCCAGCCGGGACATCTGCCCGGGCTGCAGGATCATCCGCCCCAGCCGGCCCTGGAAGAAGCGCGTCCCGTAGCGGCGGCCCACCCAGTACGTGAGCAGGGCCGTGGCCACGTTGCAGCCCCAGACCACGACAAAGGTGAGGATGGGGTCCGTCACGCCGCGGCCGGCCATGAAGCCGCCCGTGAGCGCGATCACGTCCGCCGGCACAGGCGGCACGATGTTCTCCAGCCCCGCCATCACGCCGATCACCACGTAGACGAGCGCCCCGGGCAGGCTCTCCATCCACGCGATCAGCTGGTCGATCATCCCGCCCATCCGCCGCCTCTTCCCCGCCCCGCCGCGGGGCGCATCCAGTGTGGTCGCCGCTACAGGCTGGGGTCCCGCCGGTGCCGCGCGTGCAGGGCGTCGATGTCTTCCAGGCTGTCGATCAACGCCACGGCAAAGGCGGCAATTCCCTCGCCACGCCCAATCCACCCCAGCCCCTCGTTGCTCTTGCCCTTGATGCTGATGTGGTCCGGCGCAATGCCCAGCACCGACGCCAGCCGCTGCTGCATGGCCTCGGCGTGCGGGCCGATGCGCGGCGACTCGCAGACGACCGTGACGTCCACGTTCACCACCTGGTAGTTGCGCCCCTCCAGCAGCCGGACCACGCGGGCCAGCAGCTGCAGCGAGTCGGCGTCCTTCCACTGCGCGTCGCTGGGGGGAAAGTGGCGGCCGATGTCGCCTAGGCCGGCGGCGCCCAGCAGCGCGTCGGTAACGGCGTGGGCCACGGCGTCGGCGTCGCTGTGGCCGTCCAGGCCGCGGTCGTGGGGGATGTCCACGCCGCCCAGGATGAGCTTGCGCCCCTCGGCAAAGCGGTGGGAGTCGTAGCCGTGGCCGATCCGCATCGTCTCTCGGTTGATCCAGGGTGCTGTAACGCGCCGCCGCCGGCCCGTGGTGGCCGGCGGCGGCGGGAACGATACGGGCGCGGCCCCGCGCGCGGCAACCGTCGCCGCGCGCGGGGCCGGACGGATCAGAGCGACGCGGGCTCGCCGGCCGGCGTGGCGTCGTAGACGTCCATCCGCTCGCACTCCACGCGGCGGATGTAGCCCGAGACGCGCACCTCCTGCCGGGTGCCCGCGGCGGCGTCCAGCACGCGCTCCACCTCGGGGTTGCCTGTGGCCAGGCGCAGGCGCTGCTCGCCGTCCGGCGTCTGCGAGACCAGCTCCCACTGCGCGCCGTCCTGGCAGATGCTCACCTGGTCGCGGATGTCCTCCACGAGCCCCGTGCGCGACGTGGGCACCTCGAAGCCGCCGCCGGGTTCCTCGCCCCCCGTGCCGTCGTCCTTTCTGGGCGACTGCGCGACGGCAAAGATCTGCACCGTCACGGAGTTCACGATGCCCTGCACGCCCTCGATGCTGGCAAGCCGCCACGGAACGCCGTGCCCCGCCTGCTGGATGGCCGCGTCCAGCGCCTCCTGCAGGTTGCCGTGGGCCGACGTTCCGCTGAACACGCTCTGATGCCGGGACTGGTTGCTCATTGTGGAATTCCTCTTGTGTCCGGGATGAAAGCCCGCCGGCGACACGCCACGCGGGGCACCGCACCGCCGGCGGAGGGCCGGCGGACGCGCCGCATCCGATCGGCGGCACGTGCCGTCCCCCTTGGGCAACGGCCGCACCCCGCCCGGGATCGGCTGCTTCGAATCACCGAATCCATTGTCATGATTGCGGATGGGACATGATGCTTGCGCGAAATGTCTCATCGCACGTGGTGCGGCGGGGGCGTCGCAGGTGGGGAACGCGCGGGGCGGAGATTGAGTCAATAGGAGTGGCCTGGACCATGCGGCGATTCCGGATGGCGGTCGTGGGATGGCGGGCAGGGGCGGGGGCGAGTGCGTAACCGAGCCCCGCGCCGGAGCGAATGATGCCGATTGCGGATCTGATCCGGACAGGTCGTCTCCCAGCCGGAGCGAATGAATTCGCCGCTGGAAGTTCGCGAAGTCCGCCTGCGCGGACTGCCCGGGCGCGGGCGCCGTCACGTGCACCGGGGCGGTCTTCGATGGCTCGAACGCGGCCGGTGTGCACAACGGCGGCGTGCGGCAGGAGCCGTCGGCGAAGGCCGACATCACGTTTTCGGTGCCGCGAATTCATTCGCCGTGTCCGGGGCCGCGGCCACCGACCCAGATCCGCATCGACACGACCGCCGTTCGGTTGATTTGCATCATCCGGAACGCAAACGAGCCGCGGAAGGACGTCTTCCGCGGCTCGCCGTCGCTTTCCCGCGGCCGGCGCTACTCCGCGCGGGCGAGGGCGCGCTCGATCCAGGTGTCCCACTGCGCGGGCGTCTGGGCGCCCTTGAACATCGTGCCGTTGACGATGAAGGTGGGCGTCCCGCGCGTGCCCAGCCCCGCGCCCAGCTTGCGGTCGCGCTCCACGCGACCGCGCACGGCCGTGCTTTCCAGGCACTGGTTGAACGCCGGGATGTCGCCCACGCCGGCGTCCCGGGCAAACTGCTCCCATCCGCGCACCCCGATGCTGTCCTGCAGGGTGAACAGGCGGTCGTGGTAGGGATCGAACTTGCCCTGCTCCGCCGCGCACTCCGACGCCACGGCGGCCTCGAACGCGTGGGCGTGCGACTCCAGCGGATAGTGCCGGAACACCACGTTGACCCGGTCGCCGTACTTGGCGCGCACCTGCTTGAGCGACTGGTGCGCCTGCGCGCAGAACGGGCACTGGAAGTCCGAGTACTCCACGATGGTCACCGGCGCGCCGGGCGAGCCCAGCGACCGCCCCTCGCGGGCGATCTTCTCCCATCCGGTCACGTTGGAGGTCTCCGGCCCCGTGGGGCCCGCGAACTCGCGGCGAACCATCAGCCCCGTCACCACCAGGGCGCACACCACCAGCACGCCCGTGAGCAGGTTGGAAAGAGTCTGCTTCATCTCACGTCTCTGCGGAAAGGGCGAACGCGGGCAGCGGATACGCCAGCACCTGCGGATAGGGGTCGTGCCGCACGGCGTACAGGGTGCGGCCGTCGTCCGACAGCGCGATCTGCAGGACCGCGTTGTCCAGGGTCAGGACGTGCCGCAGCCGGCCGTCCCAGTCAAACACGTGCACCTCGCGGGCAAACATGGACTCGGGGTTGTCCTTGTCCTTTTGCCCGGAGAACAGGGCGAACACCAGCCGGTCCGTGACCGCCAGGTCCGGATAGCCCACCCGCTGCCCCTCGTTGGAAAAGAAGTTCACGCCGTCGGGCGAGGGCTCCACGTCGGGCTCGAACGCCTGGGGCACCGCAAAGCGGCGGACGAGCGCGCCGTCGGTGCCGTACAGCTCCAGGCGGCCGGCGTAGCGGCTGGCCACCAGGAACTGCGCATGCCCGGGGCGCGCGGCCATGGGTCCGCCGTACACCTGCTGCTTGAGAAAGCGCGTGAGCTTTTCCTCGCTCGCCGGCTCCTCGCCGGCGGAGGCGCGCACGGCGCCGTCGGGCCGCAGAAAGCTGAACCGCTTTTCTCCCGCGCGCAGCATGGCGTTCTGGGCCACCAGCGTGCTGTCGTCCAGCCACAGGGGCGCCTCGACCACCAGCTGCGAGGCCAGCTGCACCCGCTCGCCGGCGTGCCGGGTGCCCCCCGCCAGCAGGTCCGGCACGCGAAACGGCGTGAGCCGCGACAGGCGGGCGTCGAACACCCAGAACTCGCCCGGGTGGCCGGGGCGGGACAGCACGGCCGAGGGGCTGGCGAACTCGCCCGGCCCAAAGCCCTTGCGGCCCGTGGAGCCCCGCAGGCGCCCCGCCGTGTCGAAGATGCGCACGGCGCTGGCGGCCCGCGGGTCCTGCACCACCAGGCTGTTCTGCCACACCACCAGCCCCGTGGGCAGGGCCAGGCTCACGCTGTCGGTGAGCACGGTGCCCTCCAGGGCCACGGTCTCCACGGATGGCCCCATGCCGCAGGCGGCCAGGGCGGCGCCCGCCGCGCACGCGGCTACCCCCGCGCGAACGCGGCGGACGATCGGGTTCGTTGCGTACATCTCGGTGCTGCGGGTAAGGCGTTGCTTCAGCAGGGGCGGGAGTCCGGATGGACGATCACGATCCCATCCAGGTTGGTGTGGCAGACGTACCCCACGGCGCCGCAGCACGCGCCCAGGCCCGGGTTCGGGCTCGGCTGCACGGACCGCTGCGCGGAAAGCAAGTCGCCGCCGCCAAAGACCACGGCAAGCGCGGCCAGGTTCAGGACCAGGCGTCCGCGCACGGGGGGTCTCCCTCGAAAGGTGAGCGGCGGAACCATTCCTCTCGGGTCAGCCGCACCAGTAGCTGTTGGGCTCCTGGATCACGATCCCGTCGCCCAGGCTCCGGTAGCAGACCTTGGCCACGGCATCGCAGCAGTCCCTGGCGGGCTCGGCGGGGAGCTGCGTCCTTTGCGCGGACAGCGAGTATCCGCCCGTGAGCATCACCGCCGTCGCGGCCAGGTTGATGATCCAGCGCGTGCGCATTCTGCCTCCCGTGACCGGGGATGAATGGAGGGCGGGGCGAATGCCTTCGCCCGGCGAGCAGCCCGGGTGGCCGCGCGGCCACCCGGGCTGCTCGTTGCGGCGTGGATCAGCAGGCGTAGCTGTTGGTCTGCGTCACCACGATGCCGTCGCCCAGGTTCAGGTAGCAGGTCTTGGCCGAGGCGTCGCAGCAGGTGCCGCCCTTGGCGGGCTCGACGCTGCCGATGGTGGTGGCGCTGCGCTGGGCCGACAGCGACAGGCTGCCACCGAACACGACGGCCAGGGCGAGGGTGTTGACGATCAGGCGCTTGGTCATGGGATCCTCCAGGGGTGAGTGAGAGAATACCGGAATGCGTCAGGAAAGACGCGCTACGAGCATACTCGCGCACCGGCCGTCCAGTCAAGGGTTTTTTTGGGCGGGAAATGGGAAAATCCGGGACGGGATGGAATTTCGCCACAAAGCGGCCATCAGGTTCCGAATTTCCGTGATTCTATCTGTGTTTATGGAGGAATTTTAGGGCGCTTCGATCCCGTTCACAACGGAGTCATGACCTTCGGAATCGTTCCATACGTGGCTGATTAGGTGCGGCTGATGAGTTCGAGCCGCATGTCGAACTGGGTGATGGACGCGCGTTCGCAGCCGGCGTGGACAAAGAACTCCGGCGCCAGCTCCTCCGGCACGATGGCGACCACTTGGAACGCGCGCCCGGGGAACGCGGCCGCCAGCGCGCGCAGCATCCGCGTGCCCCACCCCTGCCGCCGGTGCGCGCGCGGCACGACGAGCGCCGGCACGCTCACCGTCTCCGCGTCCGGGTTGGAGAGCACGGCGTACGCGTGGTCCTCCAGCGCGAACGCCCGCGCCGGCGGCGTGGCGGCAAACAGCGTCTCGGGTGCGAGCATCCACGGCAGCTCCGCCTCGCCCTCGATGACGGCGATGCGCGCGACCTCGGCGGGGTCGACTTCCCGCAGCGCGTCGGCGGAGGGCGCCGCGTCCGCCGGCGGCGTCCACCGCCAGCCGACGAGGCGCCGCACGACCTGGAAGCCGAGCGCGTCGTACAGCTTGACGGCGGGCGTATTCTGCTCGATCACCTCCAGCAGCAGCGCGTGGTCGCCGCGGGCGCGCGCGTCGTCGATGGCGCTCTGCATCACGCGGCGGCCCACGCCGGCGCCGCGCAGCTCCCTGGCGACGGCCATCCCCCCCACGCGGCTGGTCCATCCGCGCCGCGTGATGAACAGCACGGCCGCGGGCCGGTCGCCGGCGTAGTAGACGCGGCTGGCGTAGCCGTCCAGGTGCTCGCCCCGAAAGCGCCGCTCCCACGACTCCGCCGTGACGCGCACGGGGACGATGTAGCCTTCGAAGCAGCGCTCCATGGCCGCCGCGCACTCCGCCGCCGTGAGCTCCGCGACGGGGCGCGCGGTGAGACCGGCGAGCGGGTCCGTGTGGTCGAGGTGCGACAAGGTGATGTGGGGACGAAGGTTAGAGACGGATTGTGCGAGGGGCGTCGGCTGGGGCCCTCACCCGCTCGGCTGGGGCCCTCACCCGCTCGCTTGGGCTCGCACCCTCTCCCGCAAACTGCGCGGGAGAGGGTGTACACTTCCACGAGCCGTGGCGCGCGCGGCAAGGTACTGCGCGCGGGCGGGTCTGGCGAACGGCCCACGCCGCGCGTGCTGTTCTCCCCCTCTCCGCGAGGAACGAGCGGGGAGGGGGCCGGGGGGAGGGGCGGGCCGCTGCCGGCGCGAGGCCCGCTTCTCCGCCTGACCTCTCCCCGTGTCGGCTCGAAGCCAGATCCTCAGGCGTGATGCCCGGCGTCCCACGCCGCCCGCGACTCCGCCTCGGCCCTGAGCCGCGCGACGAAGTCGGCCTGCGCCTCGGACGCGGCGTGACCGCCGGAGCCGCGGCGGCGGACGCTCACCGTGCCGGATTCCGCCTCGCGGCCGCCGAGGACGGCGATGTACGGCACCTTCATCGTCTCGGCGTGGCGCACGCGGGCGCCCAGCGTGCCCTCCGCGCGTGCGAGCTCCGGGCGCAGGCCGGCGGCGCGCAGCGCGTCCGCCAGGGCACGGGCGGCGGGCTCGTGCTCCTCGCGCACGGGGATCACCGCCGCCTGCACGGGCGCCAGCCACACGGGAAAGGCGCCGCCGTAGTGCTCGATCAGCCCGCCCACGAAGCGCTCCATCGACCCCAGCAGCGTGCGGTGCAGCATCACGGGCCGGTGCGGGCGGTTGTCGGGGCCCGTGTACTCCATCCGGAACCGCTCGGGGAGGTTGAAGTCCAGCTGCACCGTGGGCCCCTGCCACTTGCGGCCCAGCGCGTCCACCAGCTTGAAGTCCAGCTTGGGGCCGTAGAACGCGCCACCGCCCTCGTCCACGTCAAACGCCATCCCGCGCGACCGCAGCACGTCCGCCAGCAGGTTCTGCGCGGCCTCCCAGTCCGCCGGGTCGCCGATGGCCTTTTCGGGGCGCGTGGCCAGCTCCACCGAGTACGCGTAGCCGAACGCGGCCAGCGCCTCGTGCACCAGGTCCAGCAGCCGGCCCAGCTCGTCCGGCAGCTGCTCGGGCATGCAGAAGACGTGGGCATCGTCCTGCGTGAAGCCCCGCACGCGCAGCATGCCGTGCAGCACGCCGTTGCGCTCCGCCCGGTACACCGCGCCAAACTCCGCCCAGCGCAGCGGCAGCTCGCGGTACGAGCGCACGCGGTTCTGGTAGATGGCGATGTGCCCCGGACAGTTCATGGGCTTGGGGCGGTACCGCCGTCCGTCCATCTCCACGGGACCCCACAGCCCCTCCGCGAAGCTGTCCAGGTGGCCGGATTCCTCGAACAGCGCCTCGCCCACGAGGTGCGGCGTGATGACCATCTCGTAGCCGTGGCGCTGGATGAGCTCGCGCTCGAACCGCTCCACCTCGTTGCGGATGACCGTGCCGCGCGGGTGCCACAGGATGAGCCCGGCGCCGATGCGCGGATCCACCGAGAACAGGTCCAGCGCCTGCCCCAGCACGCGGTG
>NZ_DASURI010000650.1:0-15266 GCF_036280135.1 Longimicrobium sp. | reverse complement strand
GGTCCGGCGTGGACCACACGGTCTCGGAAAGCCGGCCGTCCAGCACGATGTCGGTGGCGCGGTGGGCGTTGACGCCCGGGGTGCCGGCGGCGGCGTGTGCGCCGTCCTGGGCGGGGGCGGGCGCGGCGGCCAGCAGGGAGCCGGCGGCCGCGGCCAGCAGGCGATAGGAGAAAACGCGCATGGGCGTGTGCGTCGTTGAAAGGCGAGACGGAACGAACGCCCTCTATGACGCAGCCCGGCGCCAGAAAGTTTAGTCCGTACATTTCGCGACGAGCTGGACGGAATTGGCGGGAGGCGCGAACGCGGCGGGGCGCGGAGTAGCGGGCGAAAGCCGCCGCCGGCGGGGATCGGATGGACTTCCGCAGGTGGATTGGGGAGAACACGTTCCGCGCGGTCGCCACGCGGGGCGGAGATCCACCGCGGGCGTCGCGGAACGATTTTCTTGTGATCCGGATCCCCCCGCACTACTCTCTTGGGGCCAACACGCGCGGGGCGATCCGCATCTCCCGCGATTCCACGGAGTTTCCGAGGAGGCAGCCATGGACCAGCGATTCAAGCTCGACGTGGGCAGCATCACCGTGACGTCGTTCAACACCGCCAGGGACGAGAAGGCGGGCGACGCGCACCTCGCCCTCATCACGCGCAGCACCATCAACATCTGCTGCGTCGACACGGTCTGCGCGACCAAGGCCGAGTGCTCCACCGAGACCTGCGCCTGAGCTGGCCACGGATTCGGCAGCCGCACGCCGAACCGCCCGGACGCCGCCGCCACGCACCCGCGTGGCGGCGGCGTTCCCACGTCCGGGGCGAGCCCTTCCGCGCGCGAACCCGTCCCCTTGACCGGTTGTATACTGTATCTCGCGGTGCCCCGGGGTTTGCCATCCGGGGGGCGGGCGGATAGATTCCGCCGCCTTCACCGCCCACCTCCGTAAGAGACCTAGATCGTGGATAGATCTGCACTTACCCATACCGATACCTTCGTCCGCCGCCACGTGGGGCCGGACGAGGTCGAGATCGGGCGCATGCTGCAGGCGCTGGGCTACCGCTCGCTGGACGAGCTGGTGGACGCCACGGTGCCGGCGTCCATCCGCCTGGGCCGGCCGCTGGCCCTGGGGCCGGAGCGCAGCGAGTACGAGCTGCTGCGGGAGCTGCGGACCATGATGTCGCGCAACCGCGTGTTCCGCAGCTACCTGGGCATGGGCTACCACGACTGCATCGTGCCGCCCGTCATCCAGCGCAACATCCTGGAGAACCCGGGCTGGTACACGCAGTACACGCCCTACCAGGCCGAGATCGCCCAGGGGCGGCTGGAGGCGCTGCTCAACTTCCAGACGGCCGTGGTGGACCTGACGGGGCTGCCCATCGCCAACGCGTCGCTGCTGGACGAGGGCACGGCCGCCGCCGAGGCCATGGCCATGGCGTACGGCATCGGGGGCAGCGAGCAGCGCAACACGTTCTTCGTCAGCCAGCTGTGCCACCCCCAGACCATTGACGTGGTGCGCACGCGCGCCCACGCCCGCGGCATCGAGGTGGTGGTGGGCGACCACGACGCGTTCGACTTCAGCGCGCCCATCTTTGGCGCGCTGCTGCAGTACCCCGCGTCGGACGGCGAGGTGATCGACTACCGGCCGTTCACCCAGCGCGCCCGCGAGGAAGGGATCGTCGTCGTGGCGGCGGCGGACCTGCTCTCGCTCGTCCTGCTCACGCCCCCGGGCGAGTGGGGCGCGGACATGTGCGTGGGCACGTCGCAGCGTTTTGGCGTGCCCATGGGCTTCGGCGGGCCGCACGCGGCGTTCTTCAGCTGCCGCGACGAGTACAAGCGACAGATCCCCGGCCGCATCATCGGGGTGAGCGTGGACGCGCAGGGCAACCCTGCGCTGCGCATGGCCTTGCAGACGCGCGAGCAGCACATCCGCCGCGAAAAGGCCACCAGCAACATCTGCACGGCGCAGGTGCTGCTGGCGGTGATGGCGGGGATGTACGCCGTCTACCACGGACCCACGGGCCTGCGCCGCATCGCGGAGCGGGTGCACACGCTGGCGGAGCTGCTGGCGGCCGGCGCCGAGCGGCTCAACTACCGCGTGGTGCACGGCGCCTTCTTCGACACGGTGCGCATCGACGTGGGCACGCGGGTGGGCGGCATTTTGGCCGCCGCGCGCGACCGCGGCATCAACCTGCGCGAGTACGACGAGACGTCCATCTGCATCGCCCTGGACGAGTCCACGGGCGTGGAGGACGTGGAGGAGGTGCTCGTGGCGCTCAACCGCGGCTCGTCGCTGCCCTTTGCCGTGGACGAGCTGCTGGACGGCCTCACGAGCGGCATCCGCGACGGCTTCGAGCGTTCGAGCGACATCCTCACGCACCCGGTCTTCAACAGCTACCACTCCGAGACGGAGATGATGCGGTACATCCGCAAGCTGGAGAGCCGGGACCTGTCGCTCACGCACAGCATGATCCCCCTGGGGTCGTGCACCATGAAGCTCAACGCCACGGTGGAGATGCTCCCCGTGACGTGGGCCGAGGTGGGCCGCATTCACCCGTTCGCCCCGCCGGAGCAGGTCACGGGCTACCTGGAGCTGTTCCGCACGTTGGAAGGCGCCCTGGCCGAGATCACGGGCTTCGACGCCGTGTCGCTGCAGCCCAACGCGGGTAGCCAGGGCGAGTTCGCGGGGCTGCTCGTCATCCGCGATTATCACGAGGGCCGCGGCGAGGGGCACCGCGACGTGTGCCTGATCCCCCAGTCCGCGCACGGCACCAACCCGGCGTCGGCGGTGATGGCGGGGATGAAGGTGGTGGTCGTGGCGTCCACGAGCGAGGGCAACGTGGACTTGGACGACCTGCGCCGTAAGGCGGAGCAGCACGCGAACGACCTCGCCGCGCTCATGATCACCTATCCGTCCACGCACGGCGTGTTCGAGGAGGAGATCCGCGAGATCTGCGAGATCGTCCACGCGCGGGGCGGGCAGGTGTACATGGACGGTGCCAACATGAACGCGCAGGTGGGCCTGTGCCGCCCGGGCGACTTTGGCGCGGACGTGTGCCACCTGAACCTGCACAAGACGTTCTGCATCCCCCACGGCGGGGGCGGTCCGGGGATGGGGCCCATCTGCGTCAAGGCGCACCTGGCGCCGTACCTGCCGGGCCACCCGGTCATCAAGGTGGGCGGCAACGAGCACGGCGCCGTGTCGGCCGCGCCCTGGGGCAGCCCCAGCATCCTGCCCATCAGCTGGGTGTACATCAACCTGATGGGCGGCGAGGGGCTCACGCACGCCACCAAGGTGGCCATCCTGAACGCCAACTACATCGCGCGGCGGCTGGACGAGCACTACCCCGTGCTGTACCGCGGCGCCAACGGCACGGTGGCGCACGAGTGCATCGTGGACATGCGGCCCCTCAAGGGGTCGGCGGGAATCGAGGTGGAGGACATTGCCAAGCGGCTGATGGACTACGGCTTCCACGCCCCCACCGTCAGCTTCCCCGTCGCGGGGACGATGATGATCGAGCCCACGGAGAGCGAGGCCCTGCCGGAGCTGGACCGGTTCATCGACGCCATGATCCGCATCCGCGAGGAGATCCGCGAGATCGAGGCGGGGATCGCCGACCGGCAGGACAACGTGCTCAAGAACGCGCCGCACACGGCCGCCATGGTCATGGCGGACGCGTGGACGCACGCGTACGGCCGCGAAAAGGCCGCGTTCCCGGCGGAGTGGGTGCGCGAGCGCAAGTTCTGGCCGCACGTGGCGCGCGTGAACAACGCGGCGGGCGACCGCAACCTGGTGTGCAGCTGCCCCCCCGTGGACATGTACGCCCAAGTGTGACCGGCTGACCGATTTCGGTTGATGACGCAACCCGGCCCGGCGCTCCTTCGCGGAGCGCCGGGCCGGGTTGCGTTTTGCGCGAAGGCCGCCCCGGTGCACCCACCCACGACGGACCTGTCGGTGCAGGCCTGGCACAGGCCGGCATGCGGGTTCTCAGCTGCGAATCATGCCGATTGCGGATGTGGGCCGGTGAGGCTGTCTCCCCGCCGGAGCGAATGAATTCGCCGCTGGAAAGGCACGAAGTCCGCCTGCGCGGACTGCCCCAGCGTGGGAGACGCCCTGTGCACCGCGGCGGGGCTCGATGGCTCGAACACGGCCGATGTGCACAGCGGTGGCGTGCGGCAGGAGCTGTCGGCGAAGGCCGACATCGCGCAGTCAAAGCCGCGAATTCATTCGCCGTGGCTGGGGCGCCGCGAATACCGGTTCAGAGCCGCAACTGGCAACATGCGCCGTGGCTGGGGCGCCGCGATGCCGATTCAGATCCGCGACTGACATCATTCGCCGGGTGTCAACGCCGGCCTGGGACTCGGCCATCCCACGCCGCGCCCGACCCGGCACGAGCCCGCCTGCCGGAAGGCCGCCCCCGGTGCACCCACCCGCCCGGTGCACGAGCCGTCGGTGCAGGCCGACATCACGCTTCCCGTGCCGCGACTTCAGTCGCCGGGCCCGGCGGGGGCCCATCTCCCACTCTCGATCACCCGCGCTCTTCATCCTCCGCGGCGTCCGTCCTGCATCGGTGCCCGTCGTGCATCCACGTCCACCGGTTTCGCGCATCGCGCATCACATCCGCCTTCACACGTTTACGGCGTTGACTCCGGCGACTCGGGCGCCTATCCATGCAGCGGACATCCCGCGTATCCGCGCGATGCCGTATCCGTATGCTCGTATCCGCAAGGGACAGACATGAGTGAACAGAAGAAAATCGCCCTCTTCGTCGATTTCGATAACATCTACCTGGGACTGCGCGAGACCTCGCGCGAGGCGGCGGAGGCGTTCGCCACGCGGCCGCACGTGTGGCTGCGGTGGATCGAGCACGGCATGCCCATGGAGCCCCGGCCGGAGCACGCCGGGCCCAAGGAGAACCGCGTGCTCATCCGCCAGTGCTACCTGAACCCCGACACGTTCGGCAAGTACCGCGGCTACTTCACCCGCAGCGGGTTCACCGTCGTGGACTGCCCGTCGCTCACCAGCCGCGGCAAGAACAGCAGCGACATCGTGATGGTGATGGACATCCTCGACGCGCTGCGCCACGAGACGCACTTTGACCGCTTCGTCATCATGTCGGCGGACGCGGACTTTACCCCCGTGCTGCAGCGGCTGCGCGCGCACGACCGGCGCACGGCCGTCCTGGTCAGCGGCCAGGCCGCCCCCGCCTACCGCGCCGCCTGCGACCGGCTGATCAACGAGGACGCGTTCATCGAGCTGGCGCTGGAGATCCAGCCCGCGCCCGAGCCGCAGCGGATGCTCGCCCCCGTGCCGTCGCCCGCGTCCTCCGCGTCGCCCGCCGCGCCCGTGACGCCCGCCGTGGCCGCCATCCGCGACCCGGAGCTGCTGGCGGCCATGGGGCGGCGCATCTACGAGGAGGCCAGCTCCAGCGGCACCCTGTCGGCGTCGGAGCTGCCGCGCATTCTCCGCGAGTTCAAGGAGTTCACGCCGACGAGCAACTGGCTGGGCTACTACTCGCTGCAGAGCCTGACGGAAGCCATCCTGGCGCACCGCAACGACCTGCGCATCACGGACGACGACCCGTGGCGCATTGCCGTGGTCCAGGCGGACGAGCGCCTGGCGGCCAACGGCGGCGCGCCGGCCGCGCGGACAGCGGAGCCCGGCCCGGACAACGACGCCCTCCGCGACCGCGTGGTGGAGCTCGTGGCGCGCATGGTGGCCGATTCACCCGAGCCGGTGGTGATGGGCAAGGCGGCGCACGCGGCCATCCAGGAGGCCGGCCCCATGATCACCGAGACGCGCTGGCTGGGCCACGGCACGTTCAAGAACCTGCTCCTGAGCGCGCCGGAGCTTCCGTTCAAGGTGGTCGCGTTCCCCCTGCCCGGCTTTCTGTACGATCCCGCGCGGCACGCGTCGCCGGCGGAGCGCGCGGCCGCGGCGGACGGGCTGTCGGAGCTGGACGGCGAGATGGCGTCGCTCATCCGCCGCATCCACCAGCTCACGGACGCGCCCAAGCTCACGCCGCGGCAGTACGGCGTGCTGTTCCGCGTGATGGCCAAGGAGCTGGGCCGCGCGCCGTACAATCTGATGAGCACGGGCAAGGCCGTCCGCGACCAGTGCGTGGAGCGCGGCGAGCCCATCGCGCGGCAGAGCATCACGCTGGTGCTGCGCGGGCTGGGCTACGCCGGGTACCGCTTCTGGGACCCGCCGCACCGCGCGGAGAACCTGGCGAACACGTATCGCGGCAACCTCCTCAACCTGCTGCGGCAGGCGCAGGTTACGCTCAACGACGACGAGCTGCGGATGCTGGACGAGTGGCTCGTCAGCACGCCCCAGGAGCCCTCGGCGGATGCGCCCGCGCCCACCTCGGTCGATGCAAAGGCGAAAGTCCGCGCCGCGCCGGTGGATGCGGATGCCGATCGCGCGCCGGAGCCCGATTACGCCGCGTGGGCCGATGCGCTCCTCGCGTCCGCCCACCCGCGCGCGGCCGAGCCGGCGCCCCAGCCCGCCGCGGACGCCGCGCCGGCCGATGCGCCCGGGCCGGATCCGTTCGTCTGGCCGCCGCCGGATGCGCTGCGCTTTGAGCAGGAGCACCCCTGGAGGCCACGCGACGGCGAGCCCCCCGTCCGCCCCGAATCCATTTTCGGCGACCTCGCGAACGCGTCCGGTCCCGCGGAATCGGCCGATTGGGTGGATTCCACGGAGCCGGCGGAAGTGACCGATTCTGCGGATTCTGCGGAGCCGGTGGAAGCGACTGATTCGGTGGATTCAGTGACGCCGGCGGCAGCGGCCGATTCCGCGGAGGCCATCGAGCCGACGCACCCCGCGTCGTCCGTCTACGATGCGTTCGCCTGGCCGCCGTCCGACGCGCTCGAAGGCCACCCCGCCGACGCGCCCGCGTCATCCGATGCCGCGGATCAGCCGTCGTCCGATGCGCCCGCGCCGCCGGCTACTGACGAACCCACACGAGTCGAAACGATGACGTTGGATGAACAGCCCGTGGGCGCCGCGCCGCCGGCCGTGAACGCGGATTCCGATGCGCCGCAGCCCATCACGAGCGCCGATGACGCGGATGCGTCGCACCCCGTCGTGATCAAGGCCGATGCGGTCGATGCGGAGACGCAGGCCGCCGCGCCGACGGATGCCGACGACGCGGACGCGATCCCCGTCGAGCTCTCGGACGACCACGGCCCGCGCGGCCCCGACGTCGTCACGGCCGAGTGGGAGATGTCCGCCGATCCCGCCGACGTCGCAGCGCCCGTTGACCTCTCAGTGCCGGAGCACGCGTCGTCCGCCGACCCCGCGCCCGCCGACGACGCACAGGATGCGTCGTCTGACGCACAGCCCGACGCGTCCGCCGATCCACCATCCACCGACGCGTCCGAACACGAGGTCGTCCCCGCCGCGTGGGAGCCGGCGGAACCCGTCGTCGTGAATCAGCCCTCCACGGATCAAGCGGATGCAGATCAGCCGTCCGCGAATCAGCCGGCGGCCGATGAGCCCGGCCCCGTCGCCGCGGACACGTCAGCGGATGCGGATCAGCCCCAGCCCGACGGCCGATCGGCTGCGCCGGCAGACGGAGCCGCGCGGGACGAGCCGGCGGACATCTTCACGCCGTACTGGGAGCCGGCGGACGGGCCCGCCTCCGCGCCGGAAGCGCCGCCCGCCGATCCGCCGTCATCCGCCGGGGAAGCACCGCGCGAGCCGCAGCCCACGAGCGACGTCGTGACGCCGCAGTGGGAGCCCGTCGGCGAGGCGCCGCACGACGCCGCGCCCGGAGCGCCGGCGCAGATGGACGCGTTCCCCGCGGAGCCGCGCCCCGCGAACGAAGACGCGCCGCGGGGTGCGCACGTCGAGCCCGTCAGCGCCGCGCCGGACGCCGCGCCGGAGCAGGACGATGCGCCGCCGCCCGCGCCGCGGCCGTGACGCATCGACCTCCCATCCGCACAGGAACGACGATGCGCGCACTCCGGATGATCCGCGGGCTGCTCCTGGCCGTGCTGCTGCTGGCGTCCGCGTCGGCGGCGGGCGCGCAGACGCGGCCACACACGCCGCCGCGCGGCAGCCCCGAGCGCCAGGCGCTGATGGACGCGCTGCGCGAGACCGTGCGGCGCGAGGTGGGCAGGCCGGCCATCTTTGAAGTCCGCGAGCTGCGCGTGCTGGGCGAGTGGGCCTTTGCCGACGTGGACCCGCGCAACCCCGACGGCACGCCGCTGGATTATCGCGGCACGCCCATGGAAGAGGCTTGGCGCGAGGGCATGATGAGCGACGGCATGTACGCCCTGCTCCGCCGCCGGGACGGGCGGTGGCGGGTGGTGCGCCACGTCATCGGCCCCACGGACGTGTCGTGGATCGGCTGGGACGAGGCGTTTCGCGCGCCCCGTGCCCTGTTCCCGTATCCCGAGCCGTAGCAACGAGTTCGGCAGATGCGGATCGCCCGTCCGGCAGCGCGCCGGGCGGGCGATCGTCGTCCGGTGGGAAAACCGGGAAGGCGTGTCCCTCAAATCCCTGGTCGCGTGGCGTGTCGGGGGGCTCGCCATGGCAGGCAACCTTAATGAGCCAGTCTCCAGTTGATGTGACGAGTTGATTGCTTCCCCCCGCGCGCACGGCGGCGGCGTACCGGTTCTCCCGGTGCGCCGTTCGCCGTTTTCACCAGGCGCATCAACGGCGAAAGGCGCGGAGCACACGGCTCCGCGCCCTTCGCGCGACGTCGACCGGCGGGGCGGCCTAGCGGCCGCGGCCCGTCTTGTCCTGCAGCTCGTCGATCTTCCTGGACGCCTCGGCCTTGGTGAGCTCGTCGTCCACCTTTTCGCCGGCCTCCTCGGCCAGCGTGTGCAGGTACGAGCGCTGGGCGCCCGTCATCGGCTCGTCGCCGGTGGTCCAGTTGTCCGGGTCCTTGATCATGTTGCCCGGGTCCTGGTCCGCGATCTCCTGCGTGCGGCGGTCCGTCATCAGAAGCCTCCCATATCCCTCAAGTGGTTTGCCGGCAACGGGTTGTGCCGAAGCATACAGCAGAAAGCGTACCAAACAAAATCCGAAGAAAGCTTGACAGCAGGCCGTGCGCCGGAGATCATCCATCGCTCCCGATGGGCCGCCGCCGTTTTCCAGGACCGCGAACCTGCCGTGACCGACACGCACGCCCCCGCCGCGCCGGCCATCCGCTGCCGCGGCCTGCACAAGCGCTTTGGCCAGACGGTGGCCGTGCGCTCGCTGGACCTGGAGGTGCGCCGCGGCGAGTGCTTTGGCCTGCTGGGGCCCAACGGCGCCGGCAAGACGACGACCATCGAGATCCTGGAAGGGCTGCAGCCCCTCAACGGCGGCGAGGTGGAGATCCTGGGGATGCGGTGGGACCGCGACGCCGCGGCCATCCGCCAGCGCCTGGGCGTGCAGCTGCAGGAAAGCGAGTTCCCCGACCGGCTCACGGCGGGCGAGATCGTGCGGATGTTCCGCGCGTTCTACGATCAGGGCCCCTCCGTGGAGGAGCTCATCGACTTCGTGCAGCTGGCCGAAAAGGCCGATACGCAGGTGCGGCACCTGTCCGGCGGGCAGCGCCAGCGGCTGTCCGTGGCGTGCGCGCTGGCCGGCGAGCCCGACATCCTGTTCCTGGACGAGCCCACGACGGGGCTGGACCCGCAGTCGCGGCGGCAGCTGTGGGACGTGGTGGATGCGTTCCGGGCGCGCGGGGGCACCATCCTGCTCACCACGCACTTCATGGACGAGGCGGAAAAGCTCTCCGACCGCATCGCCATCCTGGACCAGGGGCAGATCATTGCCCAGGGCACGCCGCAGGAGCTCATCCAGTCGCTGGGCGGCGCGCACGTCATCGACTTCGCCGCCACGGTGGAGCCCCCGGAGGACCGGCTGCGCGCCCTGCCCGGCGCCACGAACGTGCGCCGCAGCGGCGAGCGCATCCTCATCAGCGTGGACGAGCCGGCCCGCTCCCTCCCTGCCCTGCTGGAGATGATCGGCGCGGCGGGCGGCGAGCTCACGGCGCTCACCACGCACCGCGCCACCCTCGACGACGTCTTTCTCGCCATGACCGGACGAGCCCTGCGCGATGAATAGCCCCAACGCCCTGCGCGAGCTCACGCTGGCGCGCATCCGCGCATTCGTGCGCGAGCCCGAGGCCCTGTTCTGGACCTTTGGCTTTCCCATCATCATGGCACTGGGGCTGGGCATCGCCTTTCGCGAGCCGGCCGTCCAGAAGGTGATCGTGGGCGTGGAGCGCGGCACCGTGGCGGAGCGGTACGCCTCCGCGCTGCGCGGTTCCCGCGAGATCGACCTGCGCCTGGTGGCGCCCGACAGCGCCGAGACGGCCCTGCGCAAGGGCGACGTGTCGGTGCTGCTCACGGGCCGCGACACGCTCGTCTACCGCTACGACCCCGCGCGGACGGAAAGCAGCGCCGCGCGGCTCGCGGCGGACCGCGTGGTGCAGGCCGCCGGCGGCACGCGCCCGGCCGTCCCCACGGTGGAGGACCGCGACCGGCAGCCGGGCGGGCGGTACATCGACTGGGTGCTGCCGGGGCTCATCGGCCTGAACCTGATGAGCACGGGGATGTGGGGGCTCACGTTCGGGCTGGTGCAGATGCGGCAGAAGAAGCAGCTCAAGCGCATGGCCAGCACGCCCATGCGCCGCCGCGACTTTCTGCTGGCGCAGATCCTGGCCCGGCTGGCGTTCCTGGTGCTGGAGGTGCCGCCCATCATCCTGTTCGCCTGGCTGGCGTTCGGGGTGACGGTGCAGGGGTCGCTGCTGGCGCTGACGCTGATCGTGCTGGTGGGGGCGATGGCGTTCGCGGGGCTGGGGCTGCTGGCGTCCACGCGCGCCCACACCATCGAGGGCGCCAGCGGCCTGCTGAACCTGGTGATGCTGCCCATGTTCGTGCTGTCGGGCGTCTTCTTCTCGTCCAGCCGCTACCCCGACGCGCTGCAGCCCTTCGTGCAGGCCCTGCCCCTCACGGCGCTCAACGATGCCCTGCGCGCCGTCTACAACGACGGCCTGGGCTTTTCCGCCTACGCCGGCGAGCTGGCCATCCTGGTGGCATGGATGGTGGTGGCGTTCCTGCTGAGCATCCGCCTGTTCCGCTGGCAGTAGCAACGCGCGAATCCACAACGAGGACAACGGGACCGGACGTGATCGCCGTTCCCGTTGTCCCGCGTACACGCCCGGATGCGGCTACGGGCAGGCGACGCTGCCGTTGAGCGCGCAGTCGGCCAGGCGCTCCATGTCCAGCACCCCGAAGCCCGTGTCGCCCGTGCGCCGGCCGCGCCCCGTCGAGGAGCTGGCGAGCAGGCGTGTGACCTCCGCCCGGGTCCACCCGGGCTGCACGTTCAGGATCATCCACACCGCGGCCGAAACCATGGGCGCCGCGAACGACGTCCCGCTCCAGAATCGCAGATCGTTCCCCCCGTACACGCTCAGGATGAACAGGCCCGGTGCCGACACGTGGAGGTGGTCGCCGTGCGCGGACCACTCCACGCGATTGCCGGAGGGGTCGGTGGCACCCACGGCGATCACCCCGTCGTACGCCGCGGGATACACGAGGTCGTTGCCCGTTCCACCGTTGTTGCCCGCCGCGGCGACGAGAATCAGTCCGTCGCCCAGGCAATCCTTGATATGCTGCTCCACCACGGCGTCTTTCACCCGCGAGCCAAGGCTGAGGTTCACGACCTTTACACCGGACGTGCGCACGGCCGTGAGGGCGTTGCAGAACGCCAGGCTGTCGAAGCCCTTGTCGCTCCACACGTTGTACAGCTCGATGGGCGCCAGGCAGCACCCCGCGATCCCGGACGGCGGGTCCCGCAGGGCCGAGATCACCCCCGCGACGGCGCTGGCGTGGGTGGAGGTGGACGGCTTCTGGTTCGGCGCGAGCACGTTCTTCTCCGTCACGCGGCCCAGGAGCTCCGGGTGACCGGTGTTGCCGCCGTAGTCGATCACGGCGATGCTCCCCCGAGTGCCCTTCGCCTCCATCCGCTCCCAGACCTTGCGGAACCCGCACCGGTCCAGCCCCCACTGCTCCTCGGCGCGCTGGGCCGCTGCCGCGAGCTGAGCCAGCTGCTCCAGGGCCTTGAACCCGCCGCCCGTCTTCTGGGCGAACTCCGCCAGGGCGCCCAGGTTCCCATCACGTGAAAGGCCCCCGAACGGTGTGGGGTCGATGACGGGCACCGGCGCGTCCAGCGGATACTGCACGGCGGGCCGGTATGCGCGCTTGACGCGGCGGTCCCGCGTGAGCTCGGACAGCAGCCAGCCACCGTCATCCGCGTGCGCCAGGCGCAGGTGATGCGCCGCGGACAGGTTCACGAGGGCGTCCCGGGCCGGCGTACCCGGCAGGGCCAGCCTGCACGGCCCGTCCACCCACACGTGGGCCGCGCGCGCCTCGTCCAGGGGCGTGATGTGTCCACCGCCGGACCGCACGTACTCGCACGCGGCCGATGCACCCGTGTGGGATTCCTTTCCGCTGGCGTACTCCTCCCACACCAGCTTCGCGGCCTCGTCGTCCTGGAGCTCAAAGACGATCGCGTCGTTCACGACCGCCGGCCCGTCGAGCACCGGCGCGAGGAGGGAGTCTTCCTGTATTCGGCCCATCATGATTGCTCCGTCTGCAAGCGAAAGTGGGATGAACGGATCCTTCGAGAAGACGGCCTGCCGGGCGCGGACTCGCATCCGCGCCGCGGCTGGGACCGGCTCAGCCGCCGGTGGAGCCCTTGATCTGCCCGCCCAGGCAGTCCTCCACACCCAGGCCGTCGAGGGCCACGCCCTTGATGGGGAAGGGGAACTTCTTCTGGTCACCCAGCACATCCTTCCACGTCCCGCTCATGGGATCGAGCAGGTGGTACAGCCACTTGAAGTCGGGATCTGCCTGGCCCACCGCCCGCAGCCCCAGGTTCTGCCACTCCAGCGGGTTGGTCTCGCAGAAGTTGGCGACCTTCACGCGAACGACGGGATCGGCGGCGGGATCGGCCGGGGTCAGCGGGAACGCGATCTCCCGCCCGTCCGTGAACCGGCGCAGCTTGAGGGTGACCGTGTCCACGGGACACGTCCAGACGACCTCGGTCGCGAAGTCTCCCTCGTACGGGGTTTCGCCGGGTGCCAGGACATCGTCGAACGCCCAGTGCTCGCTTGTTGTTCCCGTGAAAGTCCCTTCCGACACGAGCGTGCGCATGAGAACGTGCGCGTTCGCGGGAGGGGTGGGGTCGAACAGCCCCTGGCGCAGCTGGATGCCTGTCCGCTGGGGGTGCTGTCCGTCGGGCGCGGGGGCGATCTGCTCGAACTGCGGCAGGTTCAGGCTGGGCGCGGTGGCCGCCCCGTGGTCGCCGGTCAGCGTGAAGGTGAGCTCTTCGCGGTCGAACTGGTGAATGACCTCGTTGCTGGGATGGTCTCCGCCACTGGGCTTGAAGCGGCTGTCCAGGTCCGCCAGGTCAAAGCGCAGGTACCCCACGTGGGCTTCCCCTTTGTCGCCGTCGTCATGGTTGGCCGTGCCGGACATGAGTCGCGCGTCCGGCATCAGCACCCCGACGCGCTTCTTGGCCTCGTCGACGACGTAGACGCAGATTCCCGAGAACGTCACCTCGAGTGTGAATGCTGCCATGATGGTCCTGGCCTGTGCAGAGGGTGATTCGGTGCGCGTTCCCGGTGCGGCAGTGATCTGCTACATCCCGTGACCGCAGTTGGCACCTCCATTGGAGGGCATGCCCTCCCGGTTTCCCACCCCGACTCCGGACGCGCGAAGCCCCCGACCGGATGGCTCCGGTCGGGGGCTTCTGCACTTGATCGTGGTGTGCGCGACGCGCCGTCAGCTCACGGCGAAGCGGCTTCGGCAGACGACGTTCGCCGCGCCACCTCCGCGCGGACGGCGGGGGCCACGACGGTGCCCAGCAGCTCGATGGCCCGCAGCACCTCCCGGTGCGGCATGGGGCCCACCGTCATCTGCGCCATGAAGCGCGTGTGGCCAAAGATCTCGTGCTGGAAGAGGATCTTGTCGATCACCTCCTGCGGGCCGCCCACCAGCAGCGCCCCCCGCGGCTCGCGCGCCGCGTCGAACTGCGCCCGCGTGAACGGCGGCCACCCGCGCTCCCGCCCGATGCGGCTCATCGTCTCGGCGTAGGAGGGAAAGAACACGTCCGCCGCCGTGCGCGCGTCGTTCGCCACGAACGCGTGCGAGTTGATGCTCACCCCCAGCCGCGCGGGGTCGTGCCCGGCGCGGCGCGCGGACTCGCGGTACAGCTCCACCAGCCCCGCGAACCGCTCCGGCTGCCCGCCGATGATGGCCACGGCCATCGGCAGCCCCAGCGTCCCCGCGCGGACGGCGGACTGCGGGGTGCCGCCCACGGCGATCCACACGGGCAGCGGGTCCTGCAGCGGCCGCGGATACACGCCCTGCCCCGTGAGCGGCGCGCGGTGCCGGCCGGACCACGTCACCCGCTCGTCGTCCCGGAGCTTGAGGAGCAGCTCCAGGTTCTCGGAAAAGAGCGAGTCGTAGTCCTGCAGGTCGTAGCCAAAGAGGGGAAACGATTCGATGAACGAACCCCGGCCGGCCATGAGCTCCGCGCGCCCGCCCGACAGCAGGTCCAGCGTGGCGAAGTCCTGGAACACGCGCACGGGGTCGTCCGAGCTGAGCACGGTCACGGCGCTCGCCAGGCGGATGCGCTCCGTGCGCGCCGCCAGGGCCGCGAGCACCACGGCCGGCGCGGAGACCACGTAGTCGGGCCGATGGTGCTCGCCCACGCCGAACGCGTCCAGCCCCACCTGGTCCGCCAGCACCGCCTCCTCCACCAGCTCGCGCAGCCGCTGCGCCGCGCCCCGCGGGTCGCCCGGCGCGAACCCCGGCGGATACTCCGCGAACGTGTAGACCCCGATCTCCATCCCGTCCTCCCCTTCGTTCCAGGATTCCGCCCCCGCGCACGGAAGCCAAGTTCGCGGTCGCGGCGGGAAACTTCAACGGCATTTTCTCACGCAGAGCCGCGGAGGACGCAGAGTACCCCGGACCCTGCCCGGGTGAGTCCGTGCTCCCTCTCCGGTTTCCCTCGCACGAGGAACGGCAGACGCACGCGGGGCCGACGGAGTCCAACGGCGCTGATCGGGCACCGTTGACTCCGTTGACCCCGGGTGAAAAGATACGGGTGTTTCCTGGAGAGTGGACGGGCGGAGCGGACTACGAGACGGGGGCCAGGCGGGCGTCGAACTCCACCGTGTAGGGGCCGCAGGTGCCCTCGCCCACCTCGATGTTGCGCATGATCCACACGGGCGAGCCGGGGCGCGAGATGCGCACCTCGTACGTCCCCGCG
>NZ_DASURI010000649.1:0-10172 GCF_036280135.1 Longimicrobium sp. | reverse complement strand
CGAGCCCACGACGGCGCCGGCCGCGCCCAGGGACACGCTGGGGCTGCGCTTTCGCCTGGAGCCGGTGCCGTCGCGCGCGGCGCCGCGGGCCGCCATCGCGCCGGCGATCCTGCTGCCGGCGGGCAACGCCGCGCGCATCCTGGCCCGCCTTCCCGCCCTGCCCACGGCCCCGACGGCGGCGGACTCGTTCGCGTTTCCCGCGCGCACGCTGCCGCCGCCCCGCACGGGCCGCGTGACGCTCGCCGGCTTTCCGCCCGCGGACAGCCTGCAGCCGCCTCGGCCGGCGGGCCCGCGCACGCCGGCCGCGCTCGCCGTGGTCCGGGGCGCGCCGCAGGGCGAGGTGCAGATCGGCGCGGAGGTGACGGTCACCTTCTCGCAGGCCATGGTGCCCCTCTCGTCCGTGGGCACCGTGGAGGCGCGCACGCTGCCCGTGCGCCTGTCGCCGCAGCCGGCGGGAAGCTGGCGGTGGCTGGACGTGCGCACGCTCGTCTTTACGCCCCTGGGGCGGATGCCGGCCGCGACGGAGTACACCGTCACCATCCCCGCCGGCACGCGCTCCGCCCCCGGCGGCACCCTGGGCGAGGCGGTGACCTGGACGTTCTCCACGCCGCGCCTGTCGGCCATCGGCGGGTCGCCGTTCGGGGACGGCGTGCGGCGCGAGCCCCTCATCCTCCTCCAGTTCGACCAGCGCATCGACCGCGCGGCCGTCGCCTCGCGCGTCCGCCTTCGCGCGCAGGGGCAGGCGCTCCCCGTCCGCCCCGCCACGGCGGACGAGATCGCGGCGGACCCGCGGGCGCGCTCGCTGTCCCAGCGGGTGGATTCCACGCTTTGGATCGCCGTCCGCCCCGTGCAGCCGCTGCCGTACGACGCCACGGTGACGGTCATTGTCCCCGAGGGCACGCCCTCCGCGGAGGGGCCGCTGCCCACGCGGGTGGAGCAGACGTTCAGCTTTCGGACGTACGGCCCGCTGCGGGTGGAGCACGCGAGCTGCGGCGGCACGTGCCGTCCGGGAATGCCGCTCGTCGTCGCCTTTTCCAACGCGCTGGACACGGCCGCGTTCCAGCCGTCGTGGGTGCGCGTGCAGCCCGCCATCGAGGGGATGCGGGTCCAGGCCCTGGGCAACGCCATCGCCGTCACGGGGCGCACGCGGCCCAACACGCGGTACCAGGTGACGGTGCTGCCCGCCGTGCGCGACGTCTTTGGGCAGACGCTGGGGCGCACGGCGCGCCCGACCTACGACGTGACGACGCCCGTGCCCTCCCTGACCGGCTTCGGGCAGCCGATGATGGTGCTGGACCCCGCCGGGCCGCGGCGCCTGTCCGTCCTGAGCCACGACCACGCGCGCCTGCGCGTCCGCATCCACCGCGTGCGGGTGGAGGACTGGCCGCTGGTGGAGCGCCGCACGGGCCCCGGCCCCCTGTCCCTGCCCGGCACGGAGGTGGTGAACCGCGTCGTCGCCATCGACGCGCGGCCGGGGGAGACGACGGAGACCTTCATCGACCTGGACGAGGTGCTGGGCGGCCGGCCGGGACAGCTCGTGGTGGCCGTGGAGGGGATGGACGGCGAGGGGGCGGACCAGGCGACGTACACCTGGGTGCAGGCCACCCGCATGGGCCTGACGGCCTTCGCCGACGCGGACGGCGCCACGGTGTGGGCCGCGTCGCTCGTGGACGGATCGCCGCTCCCGGGCGCGGCCGTCCGCATGGAGCGGGGCGGCGCCGGCACCACGGGCGCGGACGGCCTGGCGTCCATCGCCCTGCCGGCGGACGGTGCCCCCCCCGGGTGGATCACCGCGCGGCTGGGCGACGACGAGGCGGTGCTCCCCGTGGGGTGGGACCGGCCGCGCCGCGAGACCCAGCTGCTGTGGTACTCGGCCACGGACCGCCGCCTGTACCGCCCCGGCGAGGAGGTGCGCTTCAAGGGCTGGGTGCGCCGCCTGGAGCGCGCACCGGATGGCGGCCTGTCGCTGCCGCGGCTGCGCGCCACGGACTCCGTCGCCTGGCGTGCCCGGGACCCGCGCGGCAACGACATCGCGTCCGGCACGGCGGCCCTGACGGAGCTGGGCGGGTTCGACGCGCGCTTCACCGTCCCCGCGGGCGCCAACCTGGGCGACGCCAGCATCGTGATGGAGATGCGGGGCGGCGAGACCGCGTATGGAAACGGATACCTGTCGTTCCAGGTGGAGGAGTTCCGCCGGCCGGAGTACGAGGTGGCGGCCGAGGCGGACGAGGGGCCGCACGTCGTCGGCGGCAGCGCGGAGGTGTCCGTCCGCGCGTCGTACTTTTCCGGCGGCGCCCTCCCCGGCGCGCCCGTCACGTGGCGTGTGAGCTCCACCTCCGCGTCGTTCACGCCGCCCGGGTGGGGCGAGTGGCGCTTCGGCACGCGGAACGGCTACTACGGGTACGGCGACGCCGTGGAGGAGAGCTTTGACCAGGCGGTGGAGGGCGAGACGGACACGCAGGGCCGCCACACCCTGCGCCTGCACTTTGACCGGGCAGATCCGCCGGGTCCGCACACCGTCACGGCCGCGGCGACGGTGCTGGACGTGAACCGCCAGCCGTGGAGCACCACGCAGACGCTGCTCGTCCACCCCGCCACGGTCTACGCGGGGCTGCGGACGGAGCGCGGCTGGCTGCGGGCCGGCGAGCCCATCGACCTGTCCGTCGTCGTCGTGGACCTGGAGGGAAAGACGGTCGCCGGCTCGCCCGTGGACGTCGTCGCCACGCGGCTGGAGTGGCGGCGGACCGGCGCGCGGTGGAGCGAGGTGGCGACGGATTCCGTCCCCTGCGCCGTCGTCAGCGGCGCGAATCCCGTTGCCTGCACCTTCCGCACGGGCGCGGAAGGCGGCCGCTGGCGCATCGCCGCCACCGTGCGCGACGCGCAGGGCCGTCCCTCCCTGACGCGGATGGACGTGTGGGTGTACGGCGACACGCCGTGGCTGCGCGGCCCCGGACAGGATTCCGGGAATCCCCAGTGCCGCGTCACCCTCGTGGCCGACCGCGAGCGGTACGCGCCGGGCGACACGGCCCGCGTCCTCGTCAACCTGCCGTTCTGGCCCGCGCGCGGGGTGGTGACCGTCCGCCGCGAGGGCGTCGTCCGCACGGAGACGATCCAGTCTGACGGGCCCACCCTGCGCGTGGACGTGCCGGTCGGCGAGGCCGACATCCCCAACCTGTTCGTGCGGGTGGACGCCGTGGGCGCGGACGACGCCGCCGGCCGGACCCGGCCGACGGCGCGGGGGACGGACTTCGCGACCGGCGAGATCCGCCTTGCCGTCCCGCCCGGCCCGCGCACGCTGACCGTGGAGACGACGCCGGCGGACAGCGTGATGCTCCCCGACGCGCCCACGTCCGTGGCCGTGCGGGTGCGCGGCGCGGACGGCCGCCCCGTGCACGACGCCGAGGTGGCGCTGGTGGTGGTGGACGAGTCCGTGCTGGCGCTGACGGGTTACCGGCTGGAGAACCCCATCGACCTCTTCTACCCCGGCTGGAACGCGGGCGTGGCGGATGCCGGCCTGCGCCCGTACGTCGCCGTCGCCGACACGGGGACGGGCCAGCTGCACGGCGTGGTGGTGGAGGCCCGGACGCGCCAGCCCGTCGCCGGCGCCCTGGTGACGGTGGAGGGCACGGCGCTGCGCACGGTGACGGACGCCGGCGGCGGCTTTCGGCTGAACGGCGTGCCGCGCGGGCAGCGGACGGTGCAGGTCTCCCGCCCGGGGATGGAGCCCGTCGCGCGCGTCGTGGACGTGGGGGACGAGGCCCTCCCGGAGCTGCGGTTCGAGGTCATGGCGGCGGTGGACCTGGATGCCATCGTGGTGACGGGCATGGACATGGTGGCGGAGTTCTCCGGGCAGGGCCGGGCCGGCGGATACGCGCCGCCCGCCGCGCCCATGCCGGCGCCGGCGATGGCGCGTGCGGAAGGCGCCGTGCTGCAGCGCGCGGAACCCGCCCTCCAGGGCAAGGTGGCCGGCGCCCAGGTGACGAGCGGCGCCATCGCCGTCCGCGCCAACTTCGCCGCGCTGGCCCTGTGGGCGCCCGTCGTCCGCACGGACGCGGAGGGCCGCGCGAGCGTGCCGTTCACCCTGCCCAGCAACCTCACGCGCTACCGGGTGATGGCCGTGGCCGTCTCCGGCGGCACGCACTACGGCGCGGGCGAGAGCGCCATCACGGCCCGCCAGCCGCTGATGGTGCGCCCCTCCGCCCCGCGCTTCCTGAACTTCGGCGACCGCTTCGAGCTTCCCGTCGTCGTGCAGAACGGCACGGACCGGGCGATCGACGTGGAGGTCGCGGCCCGCGGCGACGGCATCCGCTTCGCCGAGCCGGGCAGGCGCGTGCGCGTCCCCGCCCGCGACCGCGTGGAGGTGCGCGTGTCCGCGGAGGCCGTCCGCCCGGGGACGGCGGCCATCCAGGTCGCGGCCGTGGGCGGGCGGCTGGCGGACGCGGCCACGATCACACTCCCCGTCTACACGCCGGCCACGGCCGAGGCGTTCGCCACCTACGGCTCCCTGGCGGGCGACAGCGCCGTGGACCTGCCGCTGGAGGTGCCCGACGATGCCCTCCCCGCGTTCGGCGGGCTGGAGGTGACCACGTCGTCCACGGCCCTGCAGGAGCTGACGGACGCCTTTCTGTACCTGGTGCGCTACCCGTACGAGTGCGCGGAGCAGCTCTCGTCCCGCGTTCTCGCCGTGGCCGCCCTGCGCGACGTGCTGACGGAGTTCCGCGCCGAGGGGCTGCCGCCGGCGCAGGCCCTGGCGGACTCCGTCGCGCGCGACCTGGACGCCCTGCGCGGCATGCAGACGCCGGACGGCGGGTTCGCGTTCTGGCCCGGGCGGCAGGAGGCGTGGCCGTACGTGAGCGTGCACGCGACCCACGCGCTGGTCCGCGCGCGCGGCAAGGGCTACGCGGTGCCGGGGGAGATGCTGGAGCGGTCGATGGACTACCTGCGCACGGTGGACCGCCACATCCCCGGCGACTACCCGGCGCAGGCGCGCTTCGCCATCCGCGCGTACGCCGCCTACGTGCGCGACCTGGCCGCGGACGGCGGGGTGGACGGCGAGCTGCGGACGCTCTTCAGCCAAGCGCGGCTGGACACCATTCCGCTGGAGGTGAACGGCTGGCTGCTCGCCGCCGTGGCGGACCGCCCGGCGTTCGCGGCCGAGCGCGCGGAGCTGCTGCGCATCATCAACAACCGCGCGACGGAGACGGCGTCCACGGCCACGTTTGCCACGGCGTACACGGAGGGCGAGTACCTGCTGCTGCACTCCGAACGCCGGACGGACGCCATCGTGCTGGAGGCGCTGCTGCGGGCGGATCCGCAAAGCGAGCTCGTCACCAAGACCGTGCGCGGGTTGCTGGGGCACCGCACGCGCGGACGGTGGAGCAACACGCAGGAGAACGGGTGGGTGCTGCTGGCCCTGGACCGCTACTTTCGCGTGTACGAGGGGCAGACGCCGGAGTTCGTGGCCCGCGTGTGGCTGGGCGAGCGGTTCGCGGGCGAGCGCGCCTTCAACGGCCGCACGGCGGACCGCCACCACCTGGAGGTGCCCATGCGCGTCCTCGCGGCGGACGACCCAGCATCGCTGACCATCGGCAAGGAGGGGCCGGGCCGGCTGTACTACCGCGCCGGCCTGCGCTACGCCCCGCGCGACCTGGACCTGCTGCCCCTGGAGCGCGGCTTTGCCGTGGAGCGCACGTACGAGGCAATGGACGACTCGGCGGACGTCGTCCGCGGCGAGGACGGCCGCTGGCGGGTGCGGGCCGGCGCGCGCGTCCGCGTGACGGTGACGATCACGGCGCCCAGCCGCCGCGTGCACGTGGCGATGGTGGACCCGCTGCCGGCCGGCTTCGAGGCCGTGAACACGGCCCTGCTGGGCGCGGACGCGTCGTCGCGCCCGCGCGGGGGACGGGTGAGCCCGCGCGCCGCATACGGCGGGTACGACGGATGGCGCTGGGGAGGCTGGTGGTACGAGCACCAGAACCTGCGCGACGACCGCGTGGAGGCTTTCACGTCGCTGCTGCCGGCGGGCGTGTACACGTACACGTACGTAGCCCGCGCCACCACGCCCGGCCAGTTCATCGTCCCCCCGCCCCGCGCCGAGGAGATGTACGCGCCCGAGACGTTCGGCCGCGGGGCCACGGACCGGGTGATCGTGGAGGAGGCGGCCGGCAGGAAACAGGAATAGGGAATAGGGAATAGCGGGCGACGGCAGAACTGCGGGTTACGGGGGACAGCCCGCAACGGCGGCGGGGGATGACGATCATCCTCCGCCGCCGTTTCGTTGCGCGCCGACGGCTGTGGACGGGGCGGATGCGAAACGGCGGGCAGCCTGTCCCTCCAATCGGAAACGCCGTCGAAGTGCCTTTCCCTTCATGCCTGCCCCATCTTTTTCGTTCCCCTATCAATGTGGAGGTCCTTATGCGAACACGCGCACGTCGATTCCCCTGGCTTTCCTGTCTGCCCCTGGCCGCGCTGCTGGCGTGCGGCGACGACGGCACCGGCCCCGCGGACCGGCTGGAGCTCACGCCGGGCCAGGCGGCCCCCTACACCCTCGTGGACGTGGCCGGCCTGCCCGAGGAGTACGCAACGCAGCCGCGGACGGACATCACCGTGGGCGGACAGCCCTCCACGCTGGTCTACGACCCCGTGGACAAGGTGCACCGCTTCATGGTGCCGGACCTGGCCCCCGGGCGCGCCGAGGTGCGCATCCCCGGCACGCGGGACGGGGACGAGCTCCAGGCCACCCTGGAGGTAAAGGCGCGCCAGTACGCAGGCGGATCCCCCGACGCCGCCCTGCGGCAGATGAACACGCTGCTGGACAGCCTGCAGGTGAGCGTGTCGTACGGGCTGGCCATCGTGGACACCCACGCGGACAGCACCATCTACGGCCGCATGGACGCGTTCCTCACCCTGGCCGAAGGCTTCCAGGACTACGCCGCCACGCTGCCGGCCGAGGAGCGCGCGCGGGTGGCGGCCATGTTCTCCGCCGTCGCGCCGGACCTGGCCGTCCTCACGGGGCAGATCACGGCGGGGCTGGAGGAGCTGCGCAGCCAGCCGCCCATCGCGGGCTCCCTGGCGTCGGCCACCCTCCCCATGAGCGCCGACGCCGTCCTGTCGCGCTGCCTGGACCACCAGGCCATGCTCCGCAACGTGGACCGGATCTCGGAGGTGATGGGGTACGTGGTGACGGTGGCCAACGGCCTGTCCTGGCTGGGCGGGCCGCAGACGCGGGCCGTGGTGGGGATGTTCACCTACGCCATCACGTTCGCGACGGACCTGGCGGTGCTCGTGGCCAACTCCGTCCCGCGGCTGCTGGACCCGGACGGGCTGCGGCTGGAGGTCTCTCCCCGGCGGATGCGGCACAACGGCGGCGAGGGCGCCATGACGGTGTGGGTGCGCCGGCGCGCCAACGGCGAGGTGCTGGGGTCCGCCGCGGGCATCGCCCTGGGGCTGGGCGACGTGATCACCCGGATGCGGCAGTACGAGCAGCTGCGCCGGGAGGTGGACTGGGACACCCTCCGCGAGGCCATCGAGGAGCTCATCCAGGACACGGCCATCGAAGAGGCGCTGGAGTGGATGGACGACCAGTTCAGCGACCTGCTGTCGGACCACATCCTCCCCAGTCACGAGGTGCAGATCACCATGGAAGGCCTGGCCTTCACGTCGGGCGTCCCGTCCAGCCGCTGGGAGTTCACCGGGCCCGCCGGCGCGCTGAGCCGCGGGATGCGCACCGTGGGGCAGAACCAGCAGCCCGTGGAAACGTTCACCGTCTCCGCGCGCGTGGGCGCCACGCCGGGGTGCTCGGCCGTCACGGGTGCCGCCAACCCGTCCATGGGGCTCAACGGCTTCGAGATCGGCAACGCCACGCGCGTGCGCTTCCTGGCACCCGCGCAGGGCGTGTACGTGGACGTGGCGGCCGGTTCCAGCGCGTCGGCCACCGTGCCCGTCGCCAACCAGGGCACGGAGCGCTCCGGCGCGCTCACGTACCGGCTGCAGTACGCCAACGGCCAGCCGTACTCGCCGCGCACGTGGCTCACCGTGTCGGCCCCCACGGGCCCGTCGCAGCTCGCGGCCGGCGCGCAGGGCAGCGTGCGCGTGAGCATCACCGCCGCGAGCAACGCGCTGCAGCAGCAGATCGTCGTTCCCGTGGCCGTGCTGGAGGACGGCCGGGTGGTGGACAACGCCTGGGTGCAGGTGCGCGTGCAGCCGCAGCTCAGCGACATCACCGTCAACCGCTCGCCGTCCACCCTGCGCCTGTGGGACCACAGCGCCCAGGACGGCGACATCATCACCGTGACGCTCAACGGCGCGCCCGTGGCGTCGGGGCTCACGCTCACCAACGCGGGCGTGACGGTGCCGGTGGAGTACCGCCGGGGGCGCAACGTCCTCATCGTCCGCGCGCACAACGAGGGCAGCTCGTCGCCCAACACGGCCGCGCTGGGCTTCGCCAACGTGGTGCGGGGCACCGCCACGCAGACGTACGGCCTGCTCACCGGTGGAACGACGCAGCTGGTGATCACCTACGACCCCGACGCCACGTCGCCGTCCATGTCGGCCAGCGCGCTCCCCGTCCCGGTCTACACCCGGTGCGAGCAGGGCGCGCCCGGCGAATGCCCGCGGTGACGGAAGTGCGGGAGTGCGAAAGTGCGGATGATCGATCGCGCCCGGTGGATCAGGCGCTCACGCGAATGACGTGAAAACGCGGACGAGCCGCGGAGGCACAGTGCCTCCGCGGCTCGTCCGGCGTTCCGCTCGGAACGGCTGCCGATCAGGCGAACTGGGCCTGTTCGGTGCTGCCTTCCAGGGCGGCGGTGCTGGCCTGTCCGGCCGTGACCGTCATCAGCACCTGGTCAAAGTAGCCGGCGCCCACCTCGCGCTGGTGCTTGGTGGCCGTGTAGCCGGCGCCCTCCAGCCCGAACTCCTGCTCCTGCAGCGCCACGTAGGCCGGCATCCCCTGCTCGCCGTACGCCCGCGCCAGCTCGAAGGTGTGCAGGTTGATGAGGTGCCACCCCGCCAGCGTGATGAACTGGAACTTGTACCCCATGGCGCCCAGCTCGCGCTGGAACTTCGCGATGGTGTGCGCGTCCAGGTGCTTGCTCCAGTTGAAGCTGGGCGAGCAGTTGTACGCCAGCATCTTGCCCGGGAACTGCGCGTGCACGGCCTCGGCAAAGCGGCGCGCGTCGTCCAGGTCCGGCGTGCTGGTCTCGCACCACAGCAAGTCCGCGAGGGGCGCGTACGCCAGGGCCCGCGCGATGGCCGCGTCCAGCCCGCTCTTTACGCGGAAGTAGCCCTCCGCCGTGCGGTCGCCCGTGATGAACGGACGGTCGCGCTCGTCCACGTCGCTGGTGATGAGCGTGGCGCTGTCGGCGTCCGTGCGGGCGATGAGCACCGTGGGGATGTCCAGCACGTCCGACGCCAGGCGCGCGGCGATGAGCGTGCGCTCGAACTGCGACGTGGGCACCAGCACCTTGCCGCCCAGGTGGCCGCACTTCTTTTCCGACGCCAGCTGGTCCTCGAAGTGCACGCCCGCGGCGCCCGCCTCGATCATCTGCTTGGTGAGCTCGAACGCGTGCAGGGGCCCGCCAAAGCCCGCCTCGGCGTCGGCCACGATGGGCACCATCCAGTCGCGCTGGGCCTCGCCCTTCTCGGCCCACTCCACCTGGTCGGCCCGCATGAGCGCGTTGTTCAGGCGCTTGACGACGGCCGGGACCGAGTTGGAGGGATAGAGCGACTGGTCGGGGTACGTCTGCCCGGACAGGTTGTTGTCGCCGGCCACCTGCCAGCCGCTCAGGTATATGGCCTGCAGCCCGCCCTTGACCATCTGCACGGCCTGCGCGCCCGTGAGCGCGCCGAACGTGCGCACGGGCTCGTCCTGGTTCAGGGCCTTCCACAGGCGCTCGGCGCCGTGGCGGGCCAGCGTGTTCTCCACGCGCAGCGAGCCGCGCAGCTTGACCACTTCCTCGGCGCTGTAGGGGCGGGTGATGCCCTGCCAGCGCGCGTCCGTCATCCACTTGATGTCCAGGTCGTTTGCCTGCGCGTCGAAGCTGTCCATCGCTCTCGTCCTCGTTCCGAAGGTCTGCCCCGGCGCGGTGTGCCTGGGTTGAAGTGCGTGAGTGCGTTCGTGTGTCGGCACTTCCCGCTATTCCCTATTCCCTATTCCCTATTCCCTATTCCCT
>NZ_DASURI010000648.1:0-12057 GCF_036280135.1 Longimicrobium sp. | reverse complement strand
AGGTCCCACCACACGCGGTTCAGGTCCGCGCGGTCCGGGTCGCGGTACAGCTCGCGCTCAAAGTACACCATCACCAGCATCCACCGCGCGGCGATGAGCATGGACGCCCGCAGCTGCCCGCGGATCTCGCGCGCCTCGTCCTCCGACAGCGCCGCGCCCACCACCTCGCGCAGCCACGCCGGGTCGCGCGTGAGCCGGCCAAAGTACATGGCCACGCTCTCCGTGCTCAGCGTGTGCGCCACCGTGCGCAGCAGGTAGGGCAGGGCGGGAGGCAGACCCGCGTCGTACACGGCGTGGCCCAGTTCGTGGAGCAGGGTGCTGGTCCACTTTTCGTTGGGCCGCAGGTTGCAGACGATGCGCACGTCGCCCTGGCGGTCGATGTCGACCGCGAACGCGTGCTGGTCCTTGCCCTCGCGCTCGTACAGGTCGCTGCGGGCCAGGATGTCCTCCACGGGCATGCCGATGCCGCGGAAGAAGCCCGTCGCCAGCTCCACGGGGTCGTTGCGGGCGAACCACCCGTCCAGGTCCACCCCGCGCATGAGCGGCGCCTCCTGCGCGAACGGGTCCTCCCAGTGCCAGGGGCGCAGCTCGTCCGTCCCCACGCCGTAGCGCGCCGCCATCTCCCGGTCGATCTCCGCCCGCAGGTCGCGGAACGGCGCCTCGCTCAGGTCGCGCAGCTGGTCCAGCGTGGCGAACAGCTGCGCTTCGTCGATCTCCTGCAGGTGCAGGTCCATGGCGTACGCGTCGCGAAAGCCCAGCGACCGCGCGGCCTCGTTGCGCCGGCGCACCCATTCCCGCAGGTGCGCGGCCACCTGCCCGCCGATCTGCTTGCTGGCCACCCACGCCGCGCGGCGCACGGACGAGTCGCGCTCCGCCCGCAGCACGTCCAGGATGCGGTTGTTGGTGACCCGCTCCCCGTCCAGCTCCGCGCGAAAGTCGAAGAACACGCGCTCCATCTCCGCCTGCCGGTCCACCAGGTCCGTGATGGTCTCCGCCGGCAGCTGGTTGCGCGTGAACTCCAGGTCCATCAGCGTGAGCATACGCCGCAGCCGGGCGTCGCGCAGCTCGGGCGAGGCCAGCCACGCGCGCACCCGCCGCGCGCCGTCCGCGTCGGAGAACAGGGTGCGGCACTCTGCCCGGTAGCGCGTGGCGCGCTCCATGGCCTCGTCGCCGCCGCCCGTGGCCGCGTCCCAGCCGCCCAGGGCCGCCTGCGTTTCCAGCACGGCAAAGCGGGCCTGCAGGTCGTCGGCAAAGGCGCGGGCCTCGGCCTCCACCGTCGTCGCTCCCTGGCTCACCGCAGCTCCTCGTACAGCCGGGCGATGGCCTCGGCGCCCACGTGAAAGTTCTCCACCGACATCCACTCGTTGGGCGCGTGGGCGTTCTCGCCCGGCAGGCCGAATCCGATCAGCAGGGCCGGCGCGCCCAGCGTCTCCTGGAACGCCTGCACGATGGGGATGCTGCCGCCCTCGCGGATGAACACCGGCTTGCGCCCCCACGCCCCCTCCAGCGCGCGCGCCGCCGCGTCGAACACGGGGCCGCTGGCCTCGGCGTACCAGGGCTGGCCGCCGTGCAGCGCCAGCACCTCCACCGTGACCCCCTCCGGCGCCAGCGACTGGACGTGGTCGATGAACATCCGCTCGACCTCCTTGTAGTCCTGGTCCGGCACCAGGCGCATGGACACCTTGGCCATGGCCTTGGAGGGCAGCACCGTCTTGGCGCCCTCGCCCGTGTAGCCGCTCAGCAGGCCGTTCACGTCCAGGGTGGGGCGGGCCCAGATGCGCTCCAGGGGGCCGTAGCCCTCCTCGCCGCCGAGCTTCGGGGCGCCCACTTCCTTGCGCAGGTTCTCTTCCTCGAACGGCAGGCCGGCGATGCCCTGGCGCTGCTCGGCCGTGAGCTCGCGCACGCGGTCGTAGAAGCCGGGGATGTTCACGCGGCCCCGCTCGTCGTGCAGTTGCGCGATGATGCGGGCCAGGGCGTTGGCGGGGTTCACCACCGCGCCGCCGTACGCGCCGGAGTGCAGGTCCACGGACGGGCCCTGCACGCGGATCTCCATGTACGCCATCCCCCGCAGCCCCGTGGTGATGGAGGGCAGCCCGGGCGCGAACATGGTGGTGTCGCTGATGAGCACGGCGTCGCAGGCCAGCCGCTGCGCGTTCTGCTGGAGGAACTTGGCCAGGTTGGGCGAGCCGACCTCTTCCTCGCCCTCGATGACGAAGACGACGTTGGCGGGGAGGGTGCCGTTCTCGGCCAGGTGCGCCTGCACGGCCTTGACGTGGAGGTAGACCTGGCCCTTGTCGTCCACGGAGCCGCGGGCAAACAGGTTGCCGTCGCGCACCTCGGGCTCGAACGGCGCGCTCTTCCACTCGTCCAGGGGCTCGGCGGGCTGCACGTCGTAGTGGCCGTAGACCAGCAGGGTGGGGGCGCCCTCGGGGGCGCCGCGCCACTCGCCCAGGACGACGGGGTGGCCCTCGGTGGGGATCACCTCCACCGTCTGCAGGCCGGCCTCGCGCATGCGCCCGGCCAGCCACTCGGCGGCCTGGGCGGTGTCTCCCTTGTGCTCGCTCTTGGCGCTCACGCTGGGAATGCGGAGCCACTCCTTGAGCTCTTCGAGGTGCTGTTCGCGGTTGCGCTTCAGAAAGTCGGTCGCGGGCATCGGTCTCGCTCGGTCGTCGGTCCACGGATGCGGTCGAGCGGCAAGATACAGCGCGCGGGGATGCACGGCGAGACGGGGCGCGGGGGAGCACGCCGGACCATGCGCGCGGACCGGAACCGCGCGAAAGACCGGCCTTGCTCCGTCCACCGCTCGTGCACATCGTAGACAGCGTGTGACGGACGGGGGACACCAACGATCGAGGGATTGGACGATGAAGCTGCGTCCCTGGAGCACCCGGATGGCCCGCTCCGGCCGGGGAGACTGGCCGGTCGCAACGCTGATCTTCTATGGGCCGGACGACCGGCGCGCTACCAGGATGGTGGCGTCCATCATCACGTACGACGGCGCCGAGCCGCTGCTCCGCACGTGGTTCGCGGACCGGGTGGACGCGCGCGTGGACAACGCGATCGGCAACGAGGTCGGCGCGTTCCTGCGCAGGCACGCGCCGCCCCGCATCGTGGTGATGAACAGCATCTTCGGCTGTCCGCACGAGGAAGGCATCGACTATCCCGACGGCGAGGTCTGCCCGCGGTGTCCGTTCTGGGCCACGCACGACCGGTTCGAGAACGTCACCGCCGTGGAGTACAGGCCGAAGCCGCGGGGGTAGGCCGGAGAATCGCCGGGGGCGAGCGCATCGGCAGCGCCGCGTGGACCTGGAGAGATCCGGACGAGATTTCCTTTGACCTGGACAGGGGGAATGCGTATGCTGGAGATGCATTCGCTCCGATTCGTCCTTTCCATCTCTCCCGGGAGCTTCTCCTGCCGCCCGCTGGGGAGCGGATCGGGTCCGTACGATCCCGGCGCTGATCTCTCCGTCCGCGTCTCCGGTCCACCGTTCCCGCCGTCCACGTTACAGGCGTCGGGGTAACTGGACATGAACAGAGTGGATGGGTCTTGTATGGCTTCATCTTCCCGCCTGATTTTCCTCTCCTGCCCGTCCATGCGAACCGCTACTCTCGCAGCGTTTCTTCTGCTCGCGTCTGCCTGCTCGCAGACTGAAAGCCGCACGGAAGCAAAACCGTTGAGTGGCGAGGTTGTCACGAGAGGCGACTTCCTGGGCCGGCCCAGCAGCATTTCCGTCGCCGGAAGCCGGTTGGTGGTGACGGACGCAAGTCCGCCGTTCCTGCACGTTCTCGCGGCCGCCGATGGTGCGCACCTGCTCTCGTTCGGCAAGAACGGGGCGGGGCCGGGCGAGTTCCGCGAGGCGAACGAAGTGCTTCCGGACCTGGGCTCGGATGGCTCCTTCTGGGTGTTCGACAGCTCATTGGGGCGCCTGTCGCACTTCTTTATGCCGGAGGGCGCATCCGTTCCCAGCATGGACCAGGTGATCAACCTGCAGCCGGGCGGACCGACGCTCCTGCTGAAGGCGGGCTGGCTGACCGATTCCACGATCGCGGCGACCGGCATCTATCCTGACGGCCGCATCGCGGTAACGGACCGTACGGGGCGGATCGTGCGCTACATTGGCAAGCGTCCGCCCAGCACACCCGGCCAGAACGTGCCGATTACGGTCCTGCAGCACGCCTTTACCGGACCGCTCACCGTGGCGCCTGATCGGCAGCGTCTCGCGATGGGGACGGAGAGTGCCGACAGGCTGGAGATCTATCGCGCGGACGGAACGCTGGTCCGCGAGCTTCGCGGCGCGTCCGGGTTCGATCCCGTATTCGAGGTGCACAGCAAGCCGGCCGGCAACACAATGGCGATTGGTGCCGATCACCGCTTTGGCTACACCGGGCTGGCCTCGACGGACGAGCACATCTACGCGCTGTACTCGGGCCAGGTGCTGTCCGAGGGCGGCGCGTACGCGTACTTCGGAACAGAGATCCACGTGTATACCTGGGATGGCGACCGGGTCCGCACCTACCGGCTGGACGAGCGCGCGCGGGGAATTACGGTGACACGGGATGGACGCTGGCTCTATGCCATCCAGTGGGTCCCCGAGCCGCGCATCGTGCGCTATCCCCTTGCGGCGTGATCGCAGGCGCCTGCCGGGGCGGCTTTCATTCAACGCGGGAGAAAACGCAATGATACCTGGACGCGTGGCTCGAGCGGGACTTGTCGGTGCTGCCGTGCTTGGCGCCTTTACGCCCGTTTCGTTTCAGCCGGGCGGGGGAGCGGGACTGGCAACGGCCGCCTGTCCCACGTGCTGCGAGCTGGCGGGCCCCACCTGTGTGGTCTGCGGCACGGCGCAATGCGTGAAGTTCGAGAACCACTACGAGGGAAAGGTCGGCACGCCTGGATGTGCCAGCCAGACGTGAACGGGAGCGGACCGGGATCATGCTCATGCGCGGAGATGAACTCATGCGGGAGACCCCATTGAAGGCCACGCTGCTGGCAGTTGCCGCGCTCGCGGCATTCACCCCGTTGCGCCTGCCCCTGGTGCACAGCGGAGAAGCTCGGGGTGCGGAGTGCACCACCTGCTGCCCCCTGGCCGGCGCGAAGTGCATCGTGTGCTCGACAACCTGCATGGTGGTCGAGCAGGCGTACGACAACGGAGGCGGAAAATGCATCGTACCGCAGTCCTGAAAGTGTTCCCGCGGCCTGGGATTGCACTCCTGGTCGCCGTGGCCCTGCTCATTACCAGACCGCTTGCCGCGCAGGGGCTCGGGCCAGATGCGGGAAGGGAAAGCGTCGCGACCGTGATCACCTTTTCGGGGATCATCCATCATGGCGAAGCGGTGGCGGCGCTTCCGCTTCCCTTCGACATCCTCGAGCAGATCGAGCGTGATCCGAACCTGGTGGAGCTGTGCGCCGAGGCTCGCGTGCAGACCGGGCCGGCGCTTACCCTCACGTTCGCGTTTCCGAACGTGGAGGCTTATCGGACCTGGTTCCAGGCAGAGTCCACTCGCCGGCTGCTGTCCGCGTTACGCCAGCGTGTCTCGCAGTTCGAAGCAAGCCTTCGGCTGGTACGGAATGCTGCGCCCGGGCTCCCGACCGGGGCGTGACGGGTGTGAGTACGCCCGCTTTGTTCCCGCGCCTGCCTTGTTCCCGACGCGCTGCGACGGAAGAGAGTCCACCCGGCGCGACTCGCCGTCCTGCTGGCCGGGAACTGGTGCGCGGGGTTGCCGCCGCAGTGCTGCTGTTTTCCGTCTTGCGGCTGTTCGTGGTGCAGGTGTACGGCATCAACAGCGGCAGCATGCAGCCCACGCTGGGCGTGGGCGATTACGTCGTGGCCAGCAACACGGTCTTCGGCGCGCCCATCCCGTTCACGTCCCTGCACCTGCCGGCCCTGCGCCAGCCGCGCGCGGGCGACGTGGTGGTCTACCGGCCCGCCGGCTACACGCCGGTGCAGGACCACATCAAGCGGATCATCGGCGTGCCCGGCGACACCGTGCAGATGATCCGCGGCACGGTCTTCCGCAACGGCAGGGCGCTCCGGGAGCCGTACGCGCGCAGATCGACGAAACCGGCCCTGCCGCTTCCCGTCCAGGGACCGTACAACTTCCAGTGGCAGATGGATGCTCTCGCGGGCACGGGGGACCGCGCGGCGTACGCGCCCACGCCGGACGACTGGGGGCCGCTCGTCGTTCCCGCGGGCCGGTACCTGATGCTGGGGGACGATCGCGGCGGATCGGTGGACTCGCGGCACACGGGGTTCGTGCCGCGCGGCGAGATTCGCGGAAGGGTGCTGGCGGTCCACGGGTCGGCGGACTGGAGCCGGATCGGCCGCCTGTGAGGCAGGGGGCAGGGGAACGAGAGAGCGCCCGGGCCTGCACGTCCCGGGCGCTCTCTCGTCCGTCACTCGCCGCCCGCGTCCTTGCGCGGGCCCTCGAAGCCGATCTCGCGGTCGGCGTCCAGGCGGTGGCGGCGCTTTACGCCGACGATGAACAGGAACAGGCCGGCCGCGCCCAGCGCGAGCGCGGTCTTGGACACCATCTTGTTGGGCTTCTTGGGCGGCGTGGGCTCGTCGGGCATGGACGTTTCTCGGGACGGGGCGCGGGAACGGGCTCTTGCGCTTGACGATATCCACTTTTCCGGCGTCACGCGAGGGGATCTACAATCCTTTCCATGCGTCCGCTGATCCGCCTGTGTTGACGATAGTTGTTGTAACGGATATATTGATTCCGGTCAGCGCGTCGGCATGGGGCAGGGCGCCAAGCGGAACGGGAGAACGACGATGACGAACCTCGATCAGCACACCGCGACGGTCTCGGCGGACCCGGGCTACGGGATCGCGCCGCGCGGGTATCGGCTGCCGGCGTCCGTCCGCCTGGGGCACGTGACGCTGCAGGTGGCGGACCTGGCGCGGTCGCTGGCGTACTACCGCGACGTGCTGGGCCTGCGCGTGGCGGAGCAGGGCCCCGGCACGGCCACGCTCACGGCGCACGGCGACGACGCGCCGCTCGTCGTGCTCCGCGAAAAGCCGGGCGCGGCGCCGGTGCCGCGGCGCGGACGGCTGGGGCTGTACCACTTTGCCATCCTGCTGCCCAACCGCGAGGCGCTGGGCCGCTTTGTCGCGCACCTGGCGCGGATCGGCGAGCGGGCGGGGGCGTCGGACCACTTCGTGAGCGAGGCGCTGTACCTGCAGGACCCGGACGGGCTGGGGATCGAGGTGTACGCGGACCGTCCGCGCGCGCAGTGGCGCAGCCAGGACCGGCAGCTCGTAATGGCCACGGAGCCGCTGGACCTGCAGGGCCTGGTGAACGCGGCCGGCGGCGCGCCGTGGACGGGGATGCCGGCCGGCACCGTCATCGGCCACGTGCACCTGTACGTGGGCGACATCGACGCGGCGGCGGCGTTCTACCACGAGGGGCTGGGGCTGGACAAGGTGGTGTGGAGCTACCCGGGCGCGCTGTTCCTCTCCGCGGGCGGATATCACCACCACCTGGGCGTGAACACGTGGGCCGCCGGGGCTGCCCCCGCGACGGACAACGACGCGCGCCTGCTGGAGTGGCAGGTCGTCGTCCCGTCCACAGCGGACGCGACCGCCTCGCTGGACAGCCTCGCCACGACGGGTCGCGCCGTGATGCGCGACGGCGACGGCGGCACCGCCCGCGACCCCTGGGGCACGACGGTCTACGTCCGTGCGGGCTGAGCTGGCCCGCGTTGTCTTCCTGAGGGGCCCTCGCCGCACCTGACTCGTGCTGGATGGATGCGGCCCCGAAGGATCTTGCCGGCTATGCGCGACCTTCGCAGCGTGGACGGATGCCGCCGGGCGAGTCTCTTCAGGATGGGCGGAGGCCGAGTGCGGGAGAGGCGATCCTTCGGTCGGCGGCGGAGGGTGGTGCGCGGGGAGAGATCGCGCGGCGCCTCCCTCAGGAAGACAAGACTGGGTGGGGGAGTAGAAGGCGGCGCTTCCGTGCCGAAGGTCTCCTCTCTCCGCGAGGAACGAGCGGGGAGAGGCCGGGAGAGGGGCGGGCTGCTCTCGGCGCGATCCGTCCTTCATCGACGAGCATCACCTCCCCAAACGACCAGCGGGCCGGGACGATGTGCATCGTCCCGGCCCGCCGTTGATCCGTCATCCGCCGCGCGGCGGTTACTCGCTGCCGACGATGCGGCCCACGGGGATGGCGGTGGGCTGCGCGTTGTCCATCATCCCGCTGCTGGCCACCAGCTGCGCCGCGAGCACCGTCTGGATCACGCCCGTGATGCTGTTGGTGGTGCCCTCGGCCGCGCTCTCGCCGCCGCCGGAGATGGTCACCAGGCGCGCCTTGGACAGCGCGTCGGCGATGAACGGGGCCACGTCCGGCAGCATCTCGATCTGCTTGTAGCGGAAGTAGCTCTCGCCTCCCTGCTGGATGGCCTCGTTCACCTTGCGGATGCTCTCGGCCGTGGCCTCGGCCACCGTGGTGATGCGGATGGCCTCGGCGCGGGCCTGGGCCTCGGCCTCGATGCGTACGCGCTCGGCGTCGGCGCGGGCCTGGGCGATCTGCGTGGCCTCGAGCTCGGCGCTGCGCTGCATGGCCAGGGCGGCCTGCTTCTTGGCCTCGGCCTCGGCCACCAGGGCGGCGTTGGCGGCGCGGGTCTGCTCCAGCTCGCGCTGGCGGTCGCTGATCACGCGGGCGGCCTCGATCTCGGCCTCCTTGGCGCGGCGCGTCTGCAGGGCGGCCACGATCTCGGCGTTGGCCTGCGCCTCGGCGGTGCTCTGGCGGCGGCGGGCCTCGGCCACGTCGCTCTGCACCACCTTGATGTTGAGCGAGTTGAAGCTCAGCCCCAGGTCCGTGAGCTCGCGCGAGCACGCCTTGCGGATGATGATGGCGAGCGGATCGTCATCGTCCTCCACCTCGCCGCGGTGCGACGGGGCCAGGGCGCGCGACACCTCGTCCTGCACGGCCACGGCCGTCCCCGCGGGCGCCGGGATGCCGCCCACCGGCAGCTTGGGCGCCGTCTTGGCGCTGAACAGCTGGTCGTGCGTGAGCAGGTTGATGGCGCGGCGGCCGCTGGACGAAAGCAGGTCGATGAGGATGTTGATCTGCTCCTCGTCGGGCTTGCTGAAAAAGCGGTTGGCGGCCGTCTTGATCATCTGGTCGCTGTCGCCCACCGACACGATGGCGCTGGCCAGCACGCGCACCTTGATGGGCTGCGGCACGCCGTGGTCGTCCAGGTCCGCCGTTTGGTCGGTGATGTCCAGGTCCACGTTGATGGCCTTGCTGCTCAGCGTGGTGCCGGTGGTGAGCAGGGGCACCTCCCAGCTCTTGCCGGGACCGCGAAAGATGAGCGTCTTTCCGCTCAGCCAGCTCACCATGCGGATGGTGCCGGCCTCCACGTTGCGCAGGAAGCCGGTGACGATCATGGGGATGAACACAAAGACCGCCAGCAGTGCGCCGATGATCAGGAACGCGGACATGGTCCCTCCAAGAGGTTGATTGTGGGCGCGGTCAGCGCCCGTCGGCCGGCGCGCCCGCGCCCAGCCACGACACCGTACACTGGTTCCGTCTGCCGTCCACGTCTTCCACCATCAGCGCGTCGCCGGCGCGCACGCGCACGTGGCGGTCCTCGGGGCGCAGCGTGCCCAGCAGCTGCACGATCTGCCCGTCCAGCTCGATGCTCACGACGCCCTGTCCCGCCGCGTCGAAGCCCGTGACGGCCGTGGCGCGGTCCATGAGCGCGCTGTCCAGCGTCTGCGCGGGCGTGGAGGCAAAGCGGAACAGGAAGTTCCAGAACGGCCGCACCAGCAGCCCCTCGAACGCGAACCCCGCCACGGCGGCCACCCCCATCAGCAGCAGGCCGCCCAGGACCGGCTCCAGCAGCAGCCCCGCCGCGCCCGCGCCTACCAGGATGCTGAAGAACACGCGGGGCGAGAGCAGCGAGAACAGGTACTCGCTGATGTCGTCGCCCAGGCCGTCGTGCGACGCGTCGTGGTGCGCCAGGTCCTTGGCCCCGATGGCCTTGACGTGCCCGTGGTCGGCGTCCTTGAGGTGGCCGTGTCCCGCGTCGTGACCGTGGCCGTGCACGTCGTGCCCGTGCCCGTGGCCCAGCTCCTTGACGCCGTGCCCGTGGCCGCCGAGTTCCTTGGTGCCGTGCCCGCCGACCTCCTTGGAATGCCCGTGGCCGCCGTGGTCGCCGCCGTGCGAGGCAAGGCCGCTGGCCGCCATGATGGCGAGGCCCGCGAATCCCAGGATGAGGCAGAAGAGGTAAGGGTCCATGGCTCCGGTGATGCGCTCGGGCGGCACATGTTTGCCGCGGCGGGCAGTGATACGGAGGAGGATCGGGAAAGGTTGCGAGCTGCTGCCCGCCGTCCGCCGGCCGGGTGCCGCGCGGGGATCGCGGCGTGCGGACAGCGTTGGAATATAAACAGTTGCGTCCGCCGCGCCAGTGCCCTCTCTTGTCCGCAGACCCGCACCTCGTGACAGCCCATGCGCGATCCCGACGACTTGTTCCAGGCCCTTGCGCGCTCCGCGTTCCGCCGCCGCCAGCGGCTGAACGCGGCGGACTTGGCGTACCTGCGCGGGCGCGGGATGGACACCGTGCTGCGCCACGCGGACGAGATGATCGCCGCGCGCCTGGCCCCGGCCGAGCCGCTCAACGACGGCAAGCAGACGCCCATGCGCGGGCACCCCGTCTTCGTGGCCCAGCATGCCACGGGCACGTGCTGCCGCGGCTGCCTGGCCAAATGGCACGGCATCCCTGCCGGGCGCCAGATGACGGACGACGAGCGCGCCCACGTGGTCCGCGTGCTGGAGCGCTGGCTGCGCGAGGCCGACGCCGCCGCGCCGCCGGACTCGGGCGGGGCGGGGGAGGGTGCCGGGCGGAAGACGAAGGACGCGCTGGAGAAGGACACGGGGAAGAAGGATGATCCGCAGATGGGGCTGGGGCTGTAGGGCGGGTGGATGCGGGAGGGCGGAGGGCCGCCGGGCGGCGGAGCGCCCCCCCTCCCCGACCCTCCCCCGCAAACTGCGCGGGGGAGGGAGGTGGCCCCAGCGGGAGGGCAGGCTGCTTCTCGATGCAGTCCTCCCCCTCCCCCGCGAAGCAGGGGCAGGGGGCCGGGGGGAGGGGGCCTCGGCGGGCGAGAGATATTCCGCCACGCGTTCAGGACGCGGCGCCCGCGATGACGTTCTCCCTTCCCCCATTCAGTTTATGGGGGAAGGGTCGGGGATGGGGGGCGCTCCGCCGCCGCCGGCCCTCCGCGATTCCGCACCATCCCGCCCGTGCCCGTCCGCGCCTTTCCCCGCATCGCGCCGCCGCCTACCTTCTCCGCCAAAACCGATGGCGCACGGCACCTTTCAATCGCGCGATCCGCATCCCATGACCATCCGTCCCATGAAACGCACCCTGCTCACGGCCGCGGCGGCCACGCTGCTGGCGCAGTCCGCCGCCGCGCAGGCGCCGCGCATCACCCCCGCCGAGATCGACGGACACCTGCGCTTTCTCTCGTCCGACCTGCTGGAGGGCCGCGCGCCGGCTACCCGCGGCGGCCGCCTGACGGCCGAATACATCGCCAGCCAGCTGCGCGAGAGCGGCGTGGAGCCGGGCGTGAACGGCTCGTACTTTCAGCGCGTGCCCATCGACGTCGTCGGCGCGGAGCAGGGCAGCATCCGCGTCTCCGCCGCCGGCCGCGCGACGGCGAGCCTGCGCTACCCCGAGGACGTCGTCGTGTGGGCCGGGAGCGCGGCGGAGCGCAGCCAGGCCAGCGGCGAGCTCGTTTTCGTGGGCTACGGCTCGCGCGCGCCGGAGTACCGGTGGGACGACTTCAAGGGGATGGACGTGCGCGGCAAGGTGCTGCTGGTGCTTGTCAACGATCCGCCCGCGCCGTCAGATGACCCCAACCGCTTCGGCGGGCAGGCCATGACGTACTACGGCCGCTGGACGTACAAGTTCGAGGAGGCGGAGCGGCAGGGGGCGGCGGGCGCGCTGATCATCCACACCACCGAGCGCGCCGGGTATCCCTGGCACACCGTCGTCGGCTCGTGGGCGAAGGAGCAGCGGATGCTCCCGCGCCCGTCCACCGCCCCGGCGCCGCTCGG
>NZ_DASURI010000647.1:0-11375 GCF_036280135.1 Longimicrobium sp. | reverse complement strand
GGACCGCGGCATCGGGGATGATGATCCGTCCCCCGTTTGTCTTCCTGAGGGGCCCTCGCCGAACCTGATCGCGCAGGATCCGTGCGGCCCCGAAGGACCTTCTCGCCCGTGCTCGACCGCCGCATCGGGGATGATGATCCGTCCCCCGTTTGTCTTCCTGAGGGGTCCGCGCCGAACCTGATCGCGCAGGATCCGTGCGGCCCCGAAGGATCTTCTCGCCCGTGCTCGACCGCCGCGTCGTGCAGGAAAGGCGGCGCGGCTGAGTCCTCGTCGTCAGGGCGGGCGCCGAGGGCGGGAGAGAAGATCCTTCGGTCGGCGCCATGGGACTGTGCACGGGCGAGATCGCGCGGCGCCTCCCTGAATAGAAAGCCAGGGCTGAGATTGTGCGTGGAGGCGTGCCCCGCGCGAACGCCCCCTCCGGGCTCGCGGAGCTCGCCCACCTCCCCCAAAACCCCTGGGGGAGGTTGAACTACTGCTTTCGTCCCGCAGGGTGCGCGCAACGCCGAATGACTCAGGAAATCAATTCTCCACCAGAGCGAGCCCCCGCCTTGCCGGGCGGCGAGCGGGGCGCGTAGTGTGAACGCCCGCCATCCACATCCATCCCCGCCCACACGGACGATGATCGAACGCGCGCTGGACGACGACGGCATCCTGACCCTGCGCCTGGCGCACGGAAAGGCGAGCGCCCTGGACGTGGAGCTCCTGGAGGCGCTCGTACCCGCGTTCCAAGACCTGGGCGGCGCCCGCGCCGTCATCCTCACGGGCACGGGGAGCATCTTTTCCGCGGGCGTGGACCTGTTCCGCATCCTGGACGGCGGCCAGGCGTACGCGGACCGCTTTTACCCGCTGCTGTCGGACGTCGTCCGGGCGCTGTTCGCGCTGCCCGTGCCCGTCGTGGCGGCCGTGAACGGGCACGCCATCGCCGGGGGCGGCGTGATGACGCTGGCGGCGGACTACAAGGTGATGGCCGAGGGCAGCGGACGCGTGGGCGTGCCGGAGCTGCTCGTAGGCGTGCCCTTTCCCGCCGCCGCGCTGGAGGTGGTGCGCTTCGCCGTCTCGCCGGACCGCGTCCAGGCGTTGATCTACACGGGGCGCACGCTCCCGCCCGCCGAGGCGCACGCCTTCGGCCTCGTGGACGAGGTCGTGCCGGCGGACGCGCTCCTGAGGCGGGCAAAGGAAGTCGCCTCGCAGCTGGCCTCGCTCTCGCCCGACGTGTTCCGCATGAGCAAGCAGCACGTCCGTGCCCAGGCGCTGGCGCGGATGGACGGCGCGGCGGAATACGACCGCGCGGCCCTGGCGCTGTGGAGCGCGCCGGAGACGCACGCCCGCATCCGCGACTACGTGCAGCGCACCATGCGCCGCTGATCCGCATCCGTTTCGCCGCCGCGGGACCGGCATCCGCGGCGGCACCGGTCCCCTGCTCCACCCGTCCCCTCGTCCCCCACCGCCGCACCCATGATCCGCCGGCTCCCCGCATCCGCCTGCCTGCTCCCCGCGCTGCTGGCCACGGGCCTGGCTGCCCAGGACGACCGCCCCCGCTGCCCCAACGGCGAGTCGCGGGCGGACGGCATCAACATCTCCGTCGCGCTTCACGCGCACCCCACGCGCGTGGCCGCCACGCTGGATTCGCTGCTGGTGAAGGACGGGTACGAGGTGCGCGGCTCGCCCAACGCCACGGGCAATTGGTCCATCGCGCCGCGGTTCACGTACCTGGACGAGACCCGGGGCGAGGAGTGGACGCAGGCTCCGCATCCCGGCGTGCTGCTGATGGTGGCGACGGCGGCGCGGGCGGATTCCACGGACGTGGAGATCGGCGCGCGCGTTCTCTGCAACCCGCCGTCCGGCAAGGCGGAGGACGCGATGTCGCCCGTGGGCCTGCTGACGGCCATGCACCTGGCCGCCGGGCTCACCATGGCCATGGACACGCTCGCGGCGCGGGGGGTGGACCTGCACGCGCCCGTGCGGCGCAGCCGGGTTTCCATCCAGATCCCCGATTCCGTGGGCGAGTTCGCGTTCGCGGGGCGCGAGGACTACGAGGACCCGCGGCTGGGCAGCAGCGTGCGCTACGCCCGCGAGTCGGACGGCCTGTTCTTCGACGTGTACGTCTACCCCGGTCCGCCGGCGGACGAGCGCTGCCCCCAGGCATGCGCGGAGGACTGGGTGCGCGAGGAGGCGCAGGGGTTCATCGACAGCGGCCCGGAGCTCATCCGGCGCGGCCACTTTCGCCGCATGAACGTCAAGCGCAACGAGCCCATCCCCGTCACGGACGGCGCCGGCTACCGCGCGGGGCGCGAGATCGTGATGGAGGTGGAGCGCGAGGACGCGCCGGGAACGCCCATGGAGTCGCGCTACATCCTGTTCTCGTATCCCGGCTTCCTGGTGAAGGTGCGCGGCACGTATCCGCCGTCCGACAAGGCGGAGGGCACCGTGCGCGCCTTTGTGTCGGAGATGCTGGTGAAGCTCACGGGCGGCTGATCCACCTGTTGACGACGACGATGACCGACACCGAATCCGCCAACGTGCAGACGGCGCGGCGCTACCTGGAGGCGATCTCCCGCGGCGCGCCGTGGGACGAGATGGCCGCGTTCTTCACGGAAGACGTGGTGCAGGAGGAGTTTCCCAATCGGCTGGTGCCCGGCGGCGCCCGCCGCACGCTGTGCGAGTTGGAAGAGGCGAACGCGCGCGGCCGCGCGGTGATCACGGCGCAGCGGTACGACGTGCGCAACGCGGTGGCCAGCGGCGACCACGTGGCGCTGGAGGTGCTGTGGACGGGGACGCTGGCCGTGCCCTTCGGCTCCCTCCCCGCCGGCGGCGACATGGTGGCGCACTTTGGCGTGTTCCTGGAGTTTCGCGACGGGCGCATTGCCACCCAGCGCAACTACGACTGCTTCGAGCCGTTCTAGCGCCGTTCGGTAATCCGTCGTGTTCATCGCGCACCTGCCGGCCGGCATCGCGCGCGTGACGCATCGACAGAAGGACGACTTGGCACTTGGCACTTGGCACTTGGCACTTGGCACTTGGCACTTGGCACCTGGCACTCGGAACTTGGTACTTTTCCGAGACAACCCGTCCGCACTCAGCACGAGATCGCCCGATGTCCGACCAAGCCCTTCGCGCACAGCTCGCGGCCGCGCTGGACTGGCAGGCCGCGCACGCCACCTTTGACGCGGCCGTGGAGGGCATTCCGCCCGAGGCGCGCGGCCGCATTCCGGAGGGGCTGCCGTACTCGCCGTGGCGGCTGCTTGAGCACCTGCGCATCACCCAGTGGGACATCCTGGACTTTTGCCGCAACCCGGACTACCAGGAGATGAACTGGCCGGACGACTACTGGCCCTCGACGGACGCGCCGCCCTCCGCCACGGCCTGGGACGAGAGCGTGGCCGCCTTTCGCGCGGACCGCGAGGCCCTCAAGGCGCTGTCGATGGACGAGTCCATCGACCTGTTCGCCCGCATCCCGCACGGCGACGGGCAAACGTACCTGCGCGAGCTGCTGCTGGTGACGGACCACACGGCGTACCACGTGGGCGAGCTGATCGCCGTGCGGCGGCTGCTGGGCGTGTGGCCGTCGGCGTGAGGGCCGTGGATCGGCGATTGCGCAGACGGGCGGACGGCGGCCCCGGGCACCCGGCGCGGGGCGAACGGCGATGAACGGGAGGATGGGATGGCGGACCAGAGCGGGGTGACGGACAACGCGGACGAGGGCCGGTACGAGCTGGCCGTGGACGGGCAGATGGCCATGCTGGCGTACCACCGGCGCGGCGATACGATCTTCCTGACGCACACGGAGGTGCCGGAGGCGATGGAGGGCCAGGGCATCGGCAGCCGCATCGTGAAGCACGCGCTGGACGCGGCCCGCGCCGCGGGGGACAAGGTGGCGCCCTGGTGCCCGTTCGTCCGCGCCTACATCGACCGGCACCCCGAGTACGAGGAGATCGTCACGCAGGAGGAGTAGCCGCGCGCCGATCCGCGAATACCGCGAAACTTCAACTGCATTCTCACGCAGAGCCGCGGAGGACGCAGAGTACTTCATCGCGCGACGAAGTTCTTCTGCGCCTCCGCTGCTCTGCGTCAGCCTTCTGGTCCGATAACCCCGGCTCAACCGAAAGCGAGCTCAGCGCCCGCTTACGGCCCCAAAGACGATCGCGTGCGCGAACTCAGGGAACGGGGGCACCTGCTGAATCCAGAGGATTGCTCGTGCCGGAGCACTTTGCGAGCTTCACGCGTTTCTTCCTCTTTTCCCGCTTCACTTGTCGCAACGCACGCCAGCACGAACACGTATCCCCATCGTCGTCTCAAAGTTCATGAACGCCCTTACCCAGCGCGCCGCCAGAGCCGCAAAATCAGATTGGACTCCTCCCGCAATCCCGGACGCGGATTTGCGCTTCAACATGGGCGAAAGCGTTCTCGTCCAGTTCGTTGCCGCCCACGATCCTCCCGGCGTACTTCGTGAGCTCGTCCAGAACGAGTACGACGCTGGCGGTCGTCAGCTAGAGGTTACTTTCGGTCCGACTTCCCTCCGCGTGAAGGGAACAGGCGCGACAATCAACACAGCGGGTTGGAAGCGCCTGTCGCTCATGCTGGGTACGGGCCGGGTGCATGCTACAGGCGAGCGCGTGCAGGAGAAGGTAAACGGGATCGGCTCGAAGAACTTCGGCCTTCGATCGCTTTTCCTGTTTGGCGATCGGATCTATGTGCGTTCGGGCGGCAGGCAGATTTTCCTTGACCGGCTTCACGGAACTCCCCCTGTCCTGCCCGATCCGTCCAGCCGCGGACGACCAGGCGTGCTCATTGAGGTTCCCTATCGTACCGCGCGGGATGGCCTGCTACAGCCATTTGGCGCCGATGAAGAACGCGCCGCGATGGATGCGCTCGCGGCCGAGCTCGCCCCGACGCTATTGAAGCTGGCGCGGCCCGGAAAGCGGCGGAGCCTCGAAACCATTGTGGTCCGCTCCGAGAGGCTGGGCCGCAGGCTGGCTTGGAAGCAATCCGTCGAACCCCTGCGTAACCGCGTTCGCGGCATCCAAGTGCTCAAGAGAACAATTCGCCTGACAGATTCTGAACGAAAGCGCCCGCAGCGCTTCGAGGAGATCGAGTTCCAGCAGGGCTTTGACCGCGGCATACATCGGAACGAGAGCTTCCCCGAATATTTCGCGTGGCCGGGCGGCAAGGTGCTTGTCGGGGTGTCTGTGCGGCTGCGAAACGAGGAGCTGGATCACGCAGCGCGAGGCACGTTTTTCTACCCGCTTGGTGTGCCGCAAGGATTTACAGGAACTGCTGTAAGCGTGAATGCCCCGTTCCAGATGGACGGTGATCGGACGCGGCTGATGGACGGCAGTCCCTGGAACACGTGGCTGCTGAACCGCGCAATCGAACTAACAACCCTGCTGCTCCGATCCGACTGGCTACAGCGCTTCGGTGCATCGGCATTCCATGCACTCGCGGAAGTTAGCCCGGCAAGTCCCCGCACCTATCTGGAAGGCATCGCCAAGCACCTGAAAACCGAGGCGTGCTGGCCATCCCAAAAGCGCGAGAGCGACGGGAAGACGCCCGTCTTTGTCCGTGCCAGCCATCTCGTCATCCCGGACGCTGTTAGCCTGGACGGCTTCATTGTCGACGAGTCCAGGGATCTGGACCGTCGCCTCGCGAGCGACCTCGCGTTGCGCAAGACAGCAAAGGACAGTGGAGCAATGCCGTTCACCCTCAATTCACTCGTGCGGCTACGCTGCGCGGGAGAAACAGCGGCCGGCCTCCATACCAAAGTCGAGAAGCAGGCAAGTTTTTATTACACGAACTTTCCCGGCGCACTCGCCGATGCAGCACGGCAAACCCAGTTCGCGCGCGCGCTGGACGCCCACGCCAAGCGGCTTTCCCCCGACAACTGGAAGGACCTGAAATCCACCCCGACCACGCTCACCGGCGCGAATACACTTGCCCCAGCAACCTCGCTTTGGGCGGTGCCTCAAGAATTCTACGAGCTCGCGGAAATCCCCGCGTCGGACCGGCTGCACCCGGAGCTAGTGCCTGCCCAAGTCGTTGGCGGCTTGGCCAAGCCCTTCAAGATCAATCATTGGGCTCACGAAGTGGGGGCGCGGGTCCGCGCGGGTACGGCAAACGCCACAGAGCGCGAGGCGCTATACAGGCTGCTGATCGGCCGGGGCGAGGAGCTCTCACGGAGTGTGCGCGCATTCCTGCGGGACACCCCGGTGCTCCGCGACCACGCGGGGACTTGGATGCGCCCCGCCGATCTTATTCCAAGGACGAGCGCCGGAGCGGACGTGCTGGCCCCCGTGCTCCACTTTCCACACGCGGACTTCAGCCGAAGGAAGATCCTCGCTCACGCTTTTCGCTTTCGTAAGCGAGTGGAGGCGGCAGACGTCATCGCATTCGCCTCCACAGTGGCCACAGAGCCCTCACGCGCACCTGCGTGTGAAAACCTGATCCGCAGCTGGTATCGCAAGCTGCCGCCCCAAGTCTTACGACAGTTGCGCACGATCGCGTGGTGCCGCACTTCAGCAGGCACCATCCTGGCTCCCACGGGCACATACCTGGACGCGCCGCACAACCGGGCGTGTCTCGGCCCGGACGCGCAATACGTCGCCGCCGAGCTGCCGGACCGCATGCTTGCGGCTCTGGGTTGCCGAAGTGAGCCGCAGTGGGGTGACATGGTTGCTTACCTGGGTCGCCTGCGCACTTCGTCCACGCACCTGGACTCCCCGGGAGTCGTCTATCCCGCGCTGGTTGATGCGCTCCGCGCGGAACGCCTGCGGCCAGAGTCGCTCGCGGAGCAACCCGTCATCTGGACGGGCCGCGAGTGGGCTACACCCGCCGAGACGCTCGTGGGTTCCACCCAGACCCGTATTTTCTCGAGCGTGGTCCCGCTTTTTCGCCATGCCGTACCGGCGGTGGTCCAGGCTGTATCCGCACTGGGCGCAAGCCGCACGGCGTCCGCACGGCACTGGCAAGCAATTCTGCACCACGTGGCGCGCACCTATCCCACGGCTGGAGCCGTGGTCCACCGGACAGACCGCGATGCCCTGCGGGCCGCATACGCGCATCTGACAGGTCGGCTGAACACCCTTCCCCCGGACGCCCGCGTGTTCATGGATCGCGACGGACGACTCCACACCGCGAACGACGTGGCCGCACACAGGTACGTGATCGATGACGATCCAGGGATGGCCGCAGCGCTCGCCACAGAAGAGACGCCAATCGCGTTCGCGGCGGCCGAGCCAGCAACCCTCCCGTTCCTGTACGATCAAGGTGTGGCATCGCTGCGGAATGCACGCTCGCTCATCCGCTACCGCGCGGGTGCAGAACATACCCCGCACGAATGGCTCGACAGCGAGGGAACCTTGAACCGGATGCAAGACCCGGTGTTCGCATCCGCGCTGTCCGCGTACTTCTCTGCGCGCTCGCGCCGTCGTGGCGGACGGGGAGAAGATCAGGCGCGTGCCCTGGGGCAGCGGCTAGAACTGCTCGTTGGTCTGAAAACCGTCCGCGAGCTCTACGCTGAGTACGGGATCGCGGGTCACACGATTCAGGTTCCCTGCCGTGTGGGAATCGAGGCCGATCATGTGCTCATTGCGGGCGCCCGTCGAAAACAGGAGTTCATGGACCTGATTGCTCGCGCGCTCGCAGATTTCCTGGCGGCGGAGCACGAGGACACCTTCGAGATTGCCGATCCCATCTACCGGTTGCTCGCCTGCGCAGACGCGCAGGAAATGAGGCAATATCTCAACGACCGTGGTGTACCCTGGAACCCACCGATGCTGGGCGGCGATATCGAGTCATCCCCCGACGAAGCGGACGAGGAGGACGAGGAACAAGGACCGACCTTCCCCGAGCCACCGGATTCTTCACCAGACGTACCGTTGCAACAGGTAATTGGAGATATCCTGACACGGACGCTGGGAGAGCATCGGGGTCGTACCCCGGCACAGGACTCACCCGCTCAGCCTTTGTCTGCAACTACTCCGGCCCCGCCCCCCAGAGCGCATCCGCCGCTGGCGCTGGTGGAGCCCATTCTTTCTCAATTCACACCAGGGTGGCGGCCTGCACCTACCGAAACGCGAGTTCCACGATCACGTGGCGGAGGTGGATGGTCCGTCCCCTTGCAGAGCGATGTAGAGCGAGATCGAGCACTTGGTCGTCGCGGGGAGGAGATCGTACTCGAGATGGAACGGGCGCGGGTACGCGCTGCCGGGCAGAATCCAGATAATGTCATCTGGGCCAGCGAGTCCGATGAAGGGGCGGACCACGATATTCGATCAGTGGACGACGATGGATCACCCCTTTGGCTGGAAGTGAAGGCGACCAGCGGGGCAGGTGGAAGATTCCAGTGGAGCCGGTCCGAGTTCGAGCTTGCTCTCCGCGAACGCTCCCGGTACGTCCTGTATCGGGTGTACCGGGCGGACAGTGCCCATCCAATCGTCAGGCCTTTCCGGGATCCAATCGGCATGATGATGGAGGAGTCGATCCGCCTCGACATCGCGAGCCTGTACGCGGAGGTGGAGCCCCTGTGATACTACTCGCGTATTCCTGGTAGCGGAGCCTGACGAGACATCGTCGCCGGCTTCGCCTCGTACCGGCCCACCTCGGCAACGCCGTTGATGGTGCTGTTCGTGCGCGCGTAAAACACGCCGGGACGGCCGAACGCGATGGGGAACGCGGGCACGGTATCGAACTCCGCCTTGCCCGTCGCGAGGGAAACGCGGACGATCTGCGCCTGGGCGCCTCGTGGCCATTCCTGGGCCGGAAGTATCCAGGCGTAGCCGTCCGGGTCGACCACCAGCGACGAAACTCTCATCAGCGCCGAGGGCTCGAGGTAGCCAGCCCGTCCCTTGCTCGCCATGCCGCTCATCCGCGCGATCTCTTCCTTGTCGACCTTGGGTAGCTCGACGTCCGGAAGCTCGAACGTCACCGTGTCGAGGCCGGGACCATCGAGCTCGGCGCGGACCAGCCATCCCCCGCTCCCGTCCGTCGCCACGACGCAGTCACGGGACCACCCCCACACGGGCTCCGCCTGCTCGGGTCCGGTAAAGGGCACACCCTGGCGACCGGTGGGCAGCGGCTTGAGCTGGAGCGAAATCACCGAGTCCGGCCGGCCGGACGTGTGGCGCAGGATGCTCCAGCGCCACCGATCCGACGGCTCCCGTAGAATGGAGAGGTGATAGCCGCCCCACGACGAAAGCAGCGCTCCATCCACCCGGGCAACGATGGGAGAGCCGTCATTCAGATCGATACGCTTCACGGCGCGGTTGTACTCGCGGCCGATGAAACGCCCGTCCAACGAGAACCGATGGACCGCAATTCCATCGAACACCGTCAGCGTATCGCCGGCCATCGCGAGCCACTGCCACTGCGGACCCAGGAGTCCCATGGACGTGAACGAGGTCATCTCGCCGGGCCCCCCGCCCCGCCGCCCAAAGGTCCGAACGGGCGCGAGCGCCTCCGTCAGCACCGTAATTTGGCTCTCCGGAGCATCGTACACGAAAACGAGGCTATCGTACACCGCCACGCCGCCGACCTCGTGGAACCAGTCATTCTCTCTCCTTCCGATCACAGTCGTCTGCTGGTACGCGCCCGCCGTGGCCCAGCGCGAACCCTTCGCGCGGCTCTCGCACGAAGCGGGTTGTGTACTCGCATGCTGTCGCGGCGCGCGATTGCACGCGCTGAGCAGGAGCGTGAACACACAGAAGCCGAGTGGCCAAGTGAACACGGGCCGTCGCATCAGGAACGTCGGAAGAGGGAGGAACGAGAAAGGAGCAATTGTCGGATGGGTGCCGCAGAAGAGAATCTACGCATCGCACGGAAAAGGGGTACTCCGCGTCCTCCGCGGCTCTGCGTGAGAATGCCGTTGCCGTTCCCTGGCTTGACGCTGGGGGAGCCGTCCGGCACTTTGCGCGCTCCTCGAATCCACCCGGAGCACGCAAGGCAACCATGTCCGACCGCCTGGCAGAATTCCGCGCCTTTCGCGAGCGCATGAACACGCGCATCCTCGAGGCCGGCAACCTGGAGATCAAGCGCTTCTTTGCCCTGGACACGCGCTGCTACGAGGCCGGCGCGCTGGACGTGAAGACCAAGGAGCTGCTGGGGCTCGTGGCCAGCCTGGTGCTGCGCTGCGACGACTGCGTCACGTACCACGTCATCCGCTGCAAGGAAGAGGGCGTCACCGACGCCGAGTTCTTCGAGACCTTCAACGTGGGCCTCATCGTGGGCGGCTCCATCGTCATCCCGCACCTGCGGCGGGCGGTGGACATGCTGGACCGCCTGAACGCCGGCGAGGCGCCCGAATCCACCGGCCACGCAGAGCACTGACATGACCGCCATCCCGCACAAGGACCTGGAGCGCTGGCGCGCCGAGTTCCCCATCCTGCTCACGCGCACCTACCTCAACTCCTGCTCGCTGGGCGCCCTGAGCCGCCGCTCCATGGGCTACCTGGGCGAGTACCAGGCGCTGTGGAACACCATGGGCGCCAGCGCGTGGTACGAGCTGTGGATGGGCCGCGTGGCCCAGTTGCGGCGCGAGGTGGCGTCCATGTGGAACGCGAAGGAGAACGAGGTCGCCCTCGCGCCCAGCGTCTCCGGCGCCCTGTCGTCCATCGCGTCTTCCGTGGATTACAGCAGGCGCAACAAGGTCGTCGTGGCCGACCTGGACTTTCCCACGCTGGTGTACCAGTGGCTGGCGCGGCCGGACGTGGAGGTGGTGCGCGTGCCGTCGGACGACGGCGTGGGCGTGCCGCCGGAGCGCTGGGCCGAGTACGTGGACGAGCGCACGGCCATCGTGGCCACGAGCCACGTGTTCTACGGCACGGGCTACGTCCAGGACCTGAGCGGCGCGGCCAGGGCGGCGCGCGACAACGGGGCGCTGTTCATCGTGGACGGCTACCAGTCCGCGGGGCAGATCCGCGTGGATCCGCGCTCCGTGGACGCGGACGTGTACGTGGCGGGGCCGCTCAAGTGGCTGCTGGGCGGGCCGGGGCTGGCGTTTTTGTGGGTGCGCGAGGAGATCATCGCCGACCTCAAGCCCACCATCGCGTCGTGGTTCGGCGCGCGCGACCAGTTCACCTTTCGCGTGGACGCGCTGGACTTTCGCGAGGACGCGGGCCGGTTCAGCATGGGCACGCCGGCGGTGCCCACCATCTACACGGCGCTGGGCGGGCTGGAGATCTTTGCCGAGGCGGGCCAGGACCGGGTGTACGAGCGCATCCGCGCCCTCACGGAGGACCTGGTGAGCCTGGCGGACGAGGCGGGCTTCGAGCTCAAGATCTCGCGCGAGGCCGATCACCGCAGCGGCATCATCCTCATCCGCCACGACGACGCGCCGGGCGCGGTGCACGCGCTGGCCAACCAGAACATCATCGTGGACCACCGGG
>NZ_DASURI010000646.1:0-3814 GCF_036280135.1 Longimicrobium sp. | reverse complement strand
CGCTTGCGGGCCTGCTTGGCGCTGCCGCCGGCGCTGTCGCCCTCCACGATGTACAGCTCGGTGAGCTCGGGGTTGTTGCTGGAGCAGTCGGCCAGCTTGCCCGGGAGCACGCCCGTTTCCAGCGCGCTCTTCTTTCGCGTGAGGTCGCGCGCCTTGCGGGCGGCCTCGCGGGCCCGCGCGGCGCTCACGGCCTTTTCGATGATGGCGCGGCCCACGCCCGGCGTCTCGTCCAGGAACTCGCTGAGCTTCTGGTTCACGACGGTCTCCACGGCGCCCTTGACCTCGCTGTTGCCCAGCTTGGTCTTTGTCTGCCCCTCGAACTGCGGCTCGCGCACCTTTACGCTCACCACGGCCGTGAGGCCCTCGCGCACGTCGTCGCCGGACAGCGAGTCCAGGCCGCCCTTCTTGAACAGCCCCGTCTTGCGCGCGTAGTCGTTGATGCTGCGCGTGAGGGCGGCCTTGAAGCCCGTGAGGTGCGTGCCGCCCTCGTGGGTGTTGATGTTGTTGACGAAGGTGAACGTGTTCTCGTTGTAGCCGTCGTCGTACTGCAGGGCGATCTCGATGTCGGCCTCGGGACGGCCGGCCTCGATGTAGATCACGTCCTGGTGCAGCGGCTTGCGGGTGCCGCGCAGGTGCTCCACGAACTCGCGCAGGCCGCCCTCGTAGTGGTACTCGTCGGCCCGGGGCTCGGCGCCCTCGCCCGTGCGCTCGTCGGTCAGCGAGATGCGCACGCCCTTGTTGAGGAACGCCAGCTCGCGCAGGCGGTTGCTGAGCGTGTCGAACGAGTAGGTGGTGTCCTCGAAGATCTGCGGGTCCGGCTTGAAGCTTACCGTGGTCCCCGTCTCTTTCGTCTCGCCCGTGACGACCAGGTCCTGCGTCTTGTCGCCGCGGCTGAACGCCATCTCGTGCACCTTGCCCCCGCGCCGCACCTGCACGCGCAGCCACTCGGACAGGGCGTTCACCACCGACACGCCCACGCCGTGCAGGCCGCCGGACACCTTGTACGAGCCGCCCTCCTGGTTCTCGAACTTGCCGCCGGCGTGCAGCACCGTAAGGGCCAGCTCCACGGCCGGCACCTTCTCCGTGGGGTGGATGTCCACGGGAATGCCGCGGCCGTTGTCCACCACCGTGATGCTGTTGTCGGGGTGGATGGTGACGTCCACCCGGTCCGCAAAGCCGGCCAGCGCCTCGTCGATGGAGTTATCGACGATCTCGTACACCAGGTGGTGCAGGCCGCGGGCGCTGGTGGAGCCAATGTACATGCCCGGGCGCTTGCGGACGGCCTCCAGGCCCTTGAGCACCTGGATTTGCCCTGCGTTGTAGTCGTTCTCTGCTGCGCCGTTGGTAGACATGGCCTCTGTTGTTGCGGTGTTGCCGGTTCCGTTCTCACGAGCGATGCGCGGAGCGCGCCCTGCCGCCCTCCAGTACACCGAACGCACCCCGAACGTTCAGTCGGGGCAACGGGTTACGGCAGGTGTTCCGGTGCGGGGGGGCGGGTGTTTCAGCCGCCGTGCATCACGAAGACGATCTGGTCGATGCGGCCGCCGCGCTGGCCGGCGTTCACGTGGCGCATGAGCTCGGCCTTCATGAGGTTGAGCTCCATCATCCATGCGCTGTTGCGCACGGCCACGAACAGGGTGCCGTCGGAGATGCGCAGGGGCTCGGTGACGGCGGCGATGGCCGGGCCCACGCGGTCCGCCCACTCGGGGATGACGGCCGCGGCCTCTACCTTGGGGCCCAGCCCGCTCCGGTCCAGAAAGCGGGACAGCAGGTCTCCCAGGGGCTGCGGCTTGCCGTTGCCTGGATCGCGGGTACGGCTCACGGCGTTCGCGCGGTGGGGAAAACGGATCGTGGACCCGGTAATCTAGCATTCCGCTCGCGCGCGCGAAACCACGGCCGGGGGCGGGGGAGTGTTCCGGCGTCAGGGCGGGGGTCCGGCCGTTCGACCGCGGGTTACCGGGGACAGGGGACGGCGGGCACCGACGGGGCAAAGGCCCTGGCGAGCGACGCCTCCCGCATCCCCCGCGCCGACAAGCGCCACCCCCCGACCCCCGGCGCCGGGGGACGCCCGGTCCGCGGGCGGCGACGCGGAGGCGCTCACGAGCATCCATCACCGTACCTTACGGGGCCATACTTGATAAATTTCTGCATCCGAGGTTATCATCCGATCACGTGCCGTCCCCACGCCTCCCGCGGGACGGCATCTCCCCCTCCCCTCCAGGCAGGACGAAATCACCGTGAAACGTCTTACCCCCCTCGCCGCGGCCTGCGCGGCGCTGCTGTCCCTGGCCGCCTGCCAGGACGCGCCCCTCGCCCCGCGGACCACGCCCGCGCTGCAGCCGTACATCCCCACCGCGCCCATCTCGCACGACGTGCGCACGGGGTGGATCTACGGACCGGACGGCCACCCCATGGAAGTGACCTTCAACGTGCACGAAGGCTGGGCCATCTACGAGGGCGACATCAACCTGGGCCGCGCCGACAAGGTGGCCAGGACGCGCGAGGAGCTCACCCGCGCCGGCGGTCCCAAGTACGGCGTGCACATCGACGGATCCACGTACCGGTGGCCCAGCGGCACCGTGCCTTACGTGATCGACGCCAGCTTCAACTCCACGCAGGAATCCATCATCCAGAGCGCCGTGAACCACGTAAACGGCACCGTGGGGGGCGTAAAGCTCAAGCAGCGCACCACGGAGACGAACTACATCGTGTTCGGCCAGCACAGCACCCTGTGCAACTCCCCCGTGGGGCGGCAGAGCGGCACGCAGACCATCAACCTCACCTCCAACTGCGCGTACAGCATGGGTTCGGTGGCCCACGAGATCCTGCACACGCTGGGAATGTGGCACGAGCAAAGCCGCTGCGACCGCGACACCTACATCACGGTGAACCTGTCCAACGTCGCGTCGGTCAACCAGCACAACTTCGACAAGAAGTGCACCAACGCCACGGACCGTTTCGCGTACAACGAGGGGTCCATCATGCACTACCATCCGTACGACTTCGCCGTGAACACGTCCATCCCCACCATCACGTCCAAGCGCGGCCTGGACTACCTGATGGGGCAGCGCAGCGGCCTGGCGCAGTCGGACGTCAGCACGCTCAACTACATCTACCGGCCGTACTACCCGCAGAACTTCACCGTCACCAACTCCAGCGGCAACGCCCTCGCCAGCTGGAGCGCCTCGCCGGGGGCCACGCACTACACCATCACGTACATCGAGCGGTTCGAGTACCACGACAACTGGGGCAGCGGGTCGTACTCGCAGGAGTACGTCGGCAGCCCCAACGCGGTGTACAGCAACAGCTCGGTGATCGGCACGTACGGCAACACCATGTGCGTGACGTACGACGACATGTACACGACGGAGCTGTACGCGTACGAGATCGAGATCCAGGCGCACTTCCCCGACGGCATCACGGGATACCCGGCCCGGTACGCGGTGCCCATCGGCCCCTGCTGATCTGTCGGCGGTCTCCGGTCCCGCGGCCCGCGTCGTGAACGGCGGGGGCAGGGTACGGGTTACAGGGGACAGCCACCAACGGCTTGAACGCAGATCGGCTCCCGCGCACCGTGCGCGGGAGCCGATTTTTCTCCTGGGCCGTCGGCCCCCGCCGTTGCCGGCTGTCCCCATGGAATACCGGATCGGAAAAGCGATTGTTTTCCTGAGGGGCCCTCGCGAACGCGACCGTGGACGGATGCGTGCGGCCCCCGAAGGATCTTCCTGCCCTGGCAAGGACCCCTGCCCAGTCGCGAAGTCCCTGCCCCGCGTAGGAGATCCTTCGGTCGCGCCCACAGCCTTGTGAGCGGGCG
>NZ_DASURI010000645.1:0-6770 GCF_036280135.1 Longimicrobium sp. | reverse complement strand
GCCGAACACCTCGCGCGGCAGCCGGTGCGACATGGTGTTGATGGTCAGCACGGGGTTCTCCGTCCACGCGGGGTACACGGCAAAGCGCTCCTCCACGTGGTCGTGCCCGCGCAGCAGGCGGCGCACGGGGCGGCCCAGCCGCGCGGCCACCGCGCAGAACGCGCTGAAGTCCTCCCGGCCGAACTCGCTTCCCCGCGTGGTGCGGTTGGGGATACGCTTGCGGGCGCGCGGATGCGCGCGCAGCCACACGAAGTCCTGCAGCACGCGCGGGTCGTTCCAGTTGCCCTCGGCCGCCAGCGTCTCGTGCAGGTCCGTGTGCGGCACGCCCCCGTGCACCACCAGCAGCCCGTCCGGCAGGAACAGCGCGCGGGGCGCCCGCTGAAAGAACCGGATGATGACGTGCCCCAGCCGTGTCACCAGCGGATCGGACGCGTTGGCGTTCAGCCAGTCGGTAAAGTCCGACGGCAGCACGCTGGACTGAAAGCGGCCGTCCGCGTACGCCAGCGCCTCGTCGTGGTTGCCGGCCAGCACCGTCACGCGCGCGGGCCCGTCCAGCAGCAGCTCGAACACGCGCAGCACCACCTGCGCCGCGTGCGCGCCGTCGTCGAACAGGTCGCCCAGGAACACCAGCCGCGCGCCCGGCCCGCCGCTGCGGTCCACGTGCTGCAGCGCCGCCTCCAGGGCCAGCAGGTCGCCGTGCACGTCGCCCACGAACCACACGTCGCCCAGGGGCCAGTCCTCGCCCACCTGGATGGCGCGGTCGCCGGGGCCGGCGGCGTACTCCTCGAACGCCAGTCCCAGCGGTCCCCCGCCCTCCAGCCGCTCCTCCATCCGCGCGATGATGCGCTCGGCCCGGTCCGCGGACGGCGGATTGGCCACGGCGGCGCGGACGGCGTCCCAGTCCAGCTCGCGCACCTCCAGCACGCTCGCGGCGGGCGTCTCGCCCGTGGACGGGCTCGGCGACGGCGCGGACGGGGCTGGCTCCGGCGTGCCTCCTCCCGGCGGCGTGGCGGGCGCGGGCTCCGGCGGCGCGCCGTCCGTCCCCGCCCCGCTCCCCTCCGTTGCCAATCCAGATCCCGCGGCAGACTCGGCGAATCCCGGCGATTCGACTGATCCAGCAGATCCTGTTGATCCGGCGGATTCCGTTGCGCCCGCCGATCCGGTCGATCCGGCGGATTCCATCGGGCCGGCCGATCCCGCCGATTCAGTCGATCCGGCGGATTCCGTCGGGCCGGCCGATCCCGCTGATCCCGGCGCTGCAGCCGATCCCGCCGCATCCACCGATCCGCCGGACGGCGCGGCCGATGGGGCACCATGCGTCGGCGGCGGGGCGGATGCGGGGTCCGGCGCGGCGCCGGGCTGCTGCTCGTCCTGGTTTTCCGTCACGGCTCGTTCTCCACCCGCAGCCGCAGCCGCGTGGGGCCGATGGTGATGACCGCGCCCGGTTCCAGCGGCGCCGGCGCGGTACCCAGCGCGGCGCCGGTCAGGAACGTGGGGTTCTTTGCCCCCGGCGCCGGGGCGAGGCTCCACCCGCCCCGCACCGGGTCGCGCGCCAGCAGGAACTGCGGATCCGTCGCGTACACGTGGTCCTCGCCCGCGAAGGTCTCCAGCAGCTGCTTGCCGATGGCCGTGTCGATGCCCACCGCCAGTCGCTTGCCCGTCGCCTCGGCCACGAGCGCCAGCCGGCCGGCGGCCCGCACAAAGCCGCACGCCTCGCACACCGTGACGGCGTCGTTCTCGTGCACAAAGCCGCACTGCGGGCACTTCCACGCCATGGCCGCGCTCAGGCCGTGCGAACGGTGAGCGGCAGCCGCGCGATGCCCTTCTCGGCGCGGCCCACGGCGATCACGTCGCCCTCGTGCAGGGGCTGCGGCCCGGTGACGGGGGCGCCGTTCAGCAGTGTCTCGTTGGTGGTGCCGGGCTCGGGCACGATCTGCCACGCGCCGTCGGCGCCGCGCTCCAGCGTGCACTGCTCCGTGTCCCACACGTTGCTGTCCTCGCCGAACTGCCGGACGATGTGCTTGCCCAGCGGCGTCCGCACGGCCAGGCTCATCGTCTGCCCCGACTCGCCCACGAGCTGGATGCGCTCCGCCGTCAGCGCTCCGCCCGCCGCGGGCGCCGCACCAGCTGCCCCAGCATCGGCCGAAGCAGGAGCCGTGGTCCCCGCATCCGCCGGCGTGGTCGTGCCCGCATCGGCCGTGGCTGCACCCGCGTCCGCCGTCGTGGCCGCGTCAGTCGCCGCCGTGCCCCCCGCGCCTGCATCAGCCGATGGGGTGGCGGTCGCGCCTGCATCCGTGGCCGACGCATCGACCGGTGCCGCATCCGCCGAAGCCGTTCCCGCATCCGCCGAAGTCGTTCCGGTCGATGCCGCATCCGCCATCCCGGTGCCGGTCGCGCCCGCATCCGGCGTGGTCGCGTCAGCCAACGTTGTCCCCGCGTCCGTGTTGGTCGTCGCGCCATCCACCGGCGTACCGGTAGCCGCGCTCGCATCCGCCGAAGCCGTTCCGGTCGATGCTGCGTCAGTCGAAGCTGCATCCCCCGAAGCCGTTCCAGACGATGCCGCATCCACCGAAGCGGTTCCGGCGGCCGTGGGATCGGTGGACGACCCGGCGCCCGCATCCGTCCCGCCCGTCGAAGCCGCGGCGGGGGATTCGAGCGTGGCGTCCGGATCGCTGGCGACCGGCGTCGCGCCCGCGGACCCAGCGCCCTCCGTCGCCCCGGACGTGCCGGCGGATGCGGATGCGGATGGATCACTCGCGATCGGCGTTCCGGACGTGCCCGTCGGCTCGGAGCCTGCCGGCGTGCCGGACGCGGCCGATGAATCCGTCCCCGCGCCCGCCCCGGACGACGCGCCTGCCGCCGTACCGGCGCTCCCCGCGTCCGCCGGGCTCCCGCCCGACGCCGCGCCCCCCGACGCCGCATCTGCCCCCGTCGCGGACGTGGGAGACGTGCCCGCGTCCGCGCTGGCTGATCCCTCCGTCGCGGACTGTGCCGGCGGCGACGGCGCGTCGGCGTTCTTGGGGGCTTCCGCTCCGGGTTGCTTCTCGGTATCGCTCACGGTGCATCCTCCACGCGCGGTCCCATCCCTGTCGGCGTGATGCACATCACCACGCCCTCCCTGTCCCGCGGCGCCGTCCGGGCGCCGTCCTCGATCCACGTCGTTCGTACGCTCACCCCGGACGGGCGGTGAGCGGCAGCTTGGCGATCCCCTTTGCCGCGCGGCCCACGGCGATCACGTCGCCGTCGTGCAGCGGCTGCGGCGAGGTGATGGCGGCGCCGTTCAGCAGCGTCTCGTTGGTCGTGCCCGCGGCCGGCGTGAGCGTCCACGCGCCGTCCTGCCCGCGCTCCACGACCGCCTGCTCCGCGTCCCACACGGCGAAGTCCTCGCCGAACTGCCGCACCATGTGCTTGCCCAGCGGCGTCCGCACGCCCAGCGCGATGGCGTGCCCCGTCTCGCCCACGAGCTGGATGCGGTCCGCGCGCAGCGGCGCGCCCCGCGATGCGGGCGCGGCAGTCGGGGGAGGCGGAGGCGCAACGGGCGGCGCATCCGTCGTCACGGCCGGCCCGGGCGTCGGCGCGGGCGCGGGCGGTGCCGCGGGCTCCGGCGTAGGCGCGGCGCCGGGCGCGGGCATTGGCGCGGGCGAGCTCGGCGGCGGCGCAGCAGGCGCGGCGGCCGGAGCCGGAGTCGCTGGAGCCGATGCGGCCGGAGCAGCGGACGCGGACGACACGGCGCGCCCGGTGAGGACGTCGCGCACCTCCTCCGCCGTGGGGCGGTCCTGCGGGCGGGGCGCCAGGCAGCGGCGGATGATCTCCGCCACGGCCTCGTTGGTGGCCGGCCCGGGCATCTGCCCGCCCAGCACGGGCAGCGGCGCCTCGTACGCCAGCGCCTTGCGGGCGTATTCCGTCTGGTCCTCGCTCCAGTACGGGTGCCGCCCGGCCAGCAGCTGGTACAGCATGAGCCCGCAGGTGAACACGTCCGACGCCGCGCCCGGCACCGCGCCGGCCGTGAAGTGCTCCGGCGACCGGTAGTTGTCGCTGCCCACGTAGCCCTGGTGCCCGTGCCACGGCGCCGGCTCGTCCGTCAGCACGCTGAAGTCCACGTCGATGAGCTTGAGCTGGAACCCCGCGGCGATGGACGGGTCCTCGACCAGGAACGCGTTGTCGGGCTTGAGGTCCGCGTGGGCCACGTTCACGCGGTGCAGCGTGTGGATGCCCGACATGAGCACCTTGGCCCAGATCACGTGCCGCTCCCACATCGTCGCGTTGAACGGCGGGGCCGGCGCGCGTCCGCCGTTGGCCGCCGCCTCCTGCTCGAAGATGCCGCCCAGGTCCGCGCCGTTCTCCACGAACTCAAAGACCTGGAAGTAGTTGCGCCCGCCCCACACCGCCTCGAACGCGTCCAGCGCGCGCACGCAGAAGTTGCGCGCGGGGCTCTCGGCGATGCGGCGGTTGAGCTCCTTCTGGTAGCGCACGTAGCCGCGGTACCACTCCACCGTCACGGCCGGCGACTTGTACTGCTTGAAGAACACCCGCTGCCCGGACGGGGCGCGCGCGCCGTACGAGATGGCCATGGCGCCGGGCCCGAACACGTCGGTGATGGTGTAGCCGTTGATCTCGTCGCCGGGCTTGAGCTTCTTGGCCATGGATGCGGTCGGCTGGTACGGACGGACGGGCGCGGCGTGCCCTCACGCCGCGCCCGGCAAGGTGCCGCGCCCTACAGCGCGATGGTCTCAGCGGACTTGGACACGCTGGCGGCCAGCTGGCGCAGCGTGTTCTTGAAGTTGGTGGGGTCGCTGGTGAACTGCACCAGCGCCTCCTGCGGGTTGAGCCCCGGGTAGGAGATGGCTTCCCACTCCGACTTGTCGATCTGGCTGAGCTGGTCGTAGCCCGGCATGTCGGGGGCAAACAGGCTCAGGATGATGCGGTTGTTGATGATGACGTTGGTCACGTCCTGCACGCCGCCGCCCTTGGCCTCGGGGATGCTCATGGCGGGCTTGAACGAGGCGTCGGTGAACACCACCACCACGCGGGCGGCCTCGCTGCGGTAGCGCCAGCGGTTGGGGTCGGTGCCCTGGGCGCCTTTGTCGGTCTGGCCCATGTTGGCCACCTTGAACAGGGCGTCCAGCAGCGACTCGGGCTCGTCCTCGCCGCCCTCGGCCGTCAGGCCGGCCAGCTGCGCGCGCAGGGCCTCCACGTCGGTCACGAACGGGTTGTCGATGAACGGCTGCGGGTCGTGGTCAAAGTCGCGGTAGCCCACGGCCTTGGCGCGCCAGTCGCGCACGGGCGACACGTTGTTGCCCTCGCCCTTGCTCAGCGACTCCACGAACGTGCCGATGTTGGTCTTGAGGGCGTCGATGGCGGGCGCCATGCTCCCCGAGATGTCGATCAGGAAGACGATGTCGGCAACGCCCCGGGTCTTGGTCTGCTGCTGGTCCATGCGATCGCTCTGCCGTCCTGGTCCGTGACGAGTGAGGTGATGCGAGGGGCGGCCCCCATGCACGTTCCAGTCCGTCCCGCGGCGCAGAACGTTTGTTCCAGCTCGGGAAAAGCAACGGATTTTCTCACGCAGAGCCGCAGAGGACGCAGAGTACTTCGTCGCGCGATGAAGCCGCAGGACCGGGGTTACGGTCCTTTACGTGCGTGCATAGTTTATGGGGAAGGTCCTTTGGAGGAGATGATCGTGCAGATGAAACCCCGATCCGACGCGCAGCCGCTGCGCTCACCCGCCCTGGAGCGGTGTGTGGACCCGGAGGTGCTGGACTGGTACCGCCTGAGCCCGCAGGAACGATGGACGGAGAGCATGCGTCTCTGGAACACCTTCTACCTGCTGGGAGGCCGGCTTGAGCCTGAGTCCGATACCCAAAGTCCTTTCCACGATCCGCGCGCACGGCGTCGAAGCCCTGCTCATGGGCGGACAGGCGTGCGTGCTGTACGGCGCAGCGGAGTTTAGCCGCGACGCCGACTTCGCCGTCCTCGCATCCCCCGAGAACCTCGACCGCCTTTCGGCCGCGCTCGCCGAGCTGCAGGCAGAGGTCATCGCCGTTCCGCCGTTCGAGTTTCAGTACCTGGAGCGGGGCCACGCCATCCATTTCCGCTGCAGGCATCCCGAGACATTCGGATTGCGCGTCGACGTCATGGCGCGTCTCCGCGGCATTGATCCGTTTCCCGAGTTGTGGTCGCGCCGGACCACGTGGGAGCTGCCCGAGGGGTTTCAGGTTGATTCCCTGTCCCTGCCCGACCTCGTCGCCTCCAAGAAGACACAGCGGGACAAGGACTGGCCGATGATTCGCCGCCTCGTCGAGGTGAGCTACGACGAGGGCTTCTCCTCTCCGACCCCGGAGCAGGTAACGTTCTGGCTGACGGCGCTCCTCACACCCGAGCTGCTCGACGAGTGTGTCCGGCGCTTTCCCGCCGAAGCCGGGAAAGTCGCTGAGTTCCGGCCTGCCATCGCGGCCGCGCTGGCGGGGGACATGAACGCGGTTCGTGATGCGCTCGCGGTGGAGCAGGCGCGTGAACGCGAGCTGGATCGCCAATATTGGGAACCGCTGAAAGCCGAGTTGGAAGCACTCCGGCACCAGCGCGTCCGCGACGCCTGATCCTCGAAGCAACTGATCATTGTCTCACGCAGAGCCGCAGAGGACGCAGAGTACTTCGTCGCGCGATGAAGTACTCTGCGTCCTCTGCGGCTCTGCGTGAGAATGCAGTTCTACGAGCTCTGCAGGATCACGGCACCCGGCCCGGGCAGCGCGAGCTTGCCCTCCGGAGACAGC
>NZ_DASURI010000644.1:0-6084 GCF_036280135.1 Longimicrobium sp. | reverse complement strand
CTCCGAGTCTCGCACACAAGATCCTTCGGTCGCGCCATGGCACCTGCACGGGCGAAGTTCGCGCGGCGCTCCCTCAGGATGACGCTATGTGGGTGCGGCGGAGAGGATTGGGGCACATCATAACGCCGCTCGGCGCGTGTGGCGAAGAGGGCCGGAAGCATCGTCACGCTCGGGACGTGTAGAGTGGGGGCTGGAGGGCGCGCTCGCGCGTCGGCGCGTACGGGGCCGCGAGGAGACGCATCACCAGCAGCGCATCGTCAGAGACGCATCGCCCCAAACGCGAGGAGGCGCGGAGAGATGATCTCCGCGCCTCCTCGTCTTTTCATCCCGTCCAGCCCGTCAGCCGATGGCGATCAGCGGCGGGTGGTGAGCGACAGGCGCAGGGTGCGCGAGGCGCCGGGCATGATGTTGTTGTTGCCGTGCGAGGTGGCGTAGTACGTCTCGTCCAGCAGGTTCTCCACGTTCACCTGGGCGCTCAGCCCGTCCGTGATCCGCACGAACAGCGCGCCGTCCGCCCGCGTGAACCCCGGCAGCGTGACCGTGTTGTCGATGGCCGCGAACATGTCGTCCTGGTGAATCACCCCCAGGCCGATGCCCAGGGCCGGCAGCACCTGCCAGCGGTTCCACAGCGAGAACGTCTGCTCGGGCACCAGCGGCACCTTTTGCCCCTCGGCGGCCGCGGCCGTGCGGCTCGTTACCCGCGCGCGCTGCGACGCGAACCCGCCCGCCACCTGCCACCACGGCATTACGTTGCCCGTGAGCCCCAGCTCCCATCCTGTGGTGCGCTGGCTGCCCGTCTGCACCACCCGGGTGGCGTCATTGGGATCCGGCGCCGTGGTGTTGGTGCGGTCCAGCCGGTACACGGCGGAGGTCAGCGACAGGCTGGGCAGCACGTCCCACTTGGCGCCCACCTCGTAGTTGGTGAACTGCTCGGGCTCCAGCGTCTCCGTGGTCACCGTCAGCGAGCTGAACTGGTCGCCGGAGCTGGGCAGGTACGACACGCTGTAGCTGCCGTAGATGCTCATGGGCTCGATGGGCTTGATCACCAGCCCGGCGCGCGGCGACAGCAGGTCGTCCTGGCGGTCGAAGTCCTCGTCCGTGCGGTTGTTGTGCACGTCCACGTTGAAGCGGTCGTAGCGCACGCCGCCCAGCAGCTGCACGTAGCGGCCCAGCTCCACCTGGTCCTGCAGGTACACGGCCGCCACCGACGCCTGGGCGTGGTTGTCGGCGTCCGTGGCGCTCTGCCGGAAGGTGATGGGCGTCTCCACCGTGGGCGCGTCGAACGGCACGGCAAAGGAGGTGGCCGCGTCGTTGTAGTAGCCCGTCTCGCGGAAGTTGTCCGTCTCCTGCCGGCCCACCTCGGCGCCCACCAGCAGCGTGTGGCGCAGGGCGCCCGTGGCCACGCCGAGGGTGACGTCCGTCTGGTTGAAGAGGTTGGTGCGGTCCGTGGCGTTGTTGTACGCCGACAGGTTCACCTGCGTCCCGGCCGCGTTCACGGCGCCGGGAAAGCTGTTCTGGTAGAACTTGTCGTACGTGGTCCACCGCGCGCGGTTGCGGATGGTGAGCCCGCCCGCCGTGGAGTGCTCCAGCAGGGCCGTGGCGCTGTGCACGGTGTTGGTGGAGTAGCTCACGTCCGGGTTGCCGAAGAACGTGGTGATCCCGGCGGGGGACGGACGGCCCTGGAACGAGGGGATGCCCCGGTCCACCGTGCGGTCGTCGCTGAAGAACTCGTAGCCCGCGCGCACCGTGGTGCGCGCGCCCACGGCCAGGGCCACGGACGGGTTCAGGCCAAAGCGCTCCAGGTCAAAGCGGTCGCGGAACCCGCCCGAGTTCTCGTACATCCCGTTGAAGCGGAACGCCACGCTGGCGCCCAGCCCCTGGCCCAGGTCCACAGTGGCGCGCTTGTGGTCGAACGAGCCGCCCTCGGTGGTCACCACGCGCGTGGGGGCCCACTGGGCCTCCTTGCTCACGCGGTTGATGACGCCGCCGCCGCCGCCACGGCCAAAGATCATGGCGTTGCTGCCCTTGAGGGCCTCCACGCGCTCCACGTTGTACACGTCGCGCAGGTACTGCGCGTCGTCGCGCACGCCGTCCACGAAGAAATCGGCCGTGCTGCTGTTGCCGCGGATGGTGGGGGCGTCGCGGTGGCCCTCGCCCGCGCCCATGGTCACGCCGGGCACGTAGCGCACGACGTCCGCCATCCCCTGCATCCCCTGGTCGGCGATGAGGCCGGCCGTCACCACCGTCACGGCCTGCGGCGCGTCGCGCAGGGGCGTGTCGGTGCGCGTGGCCGTCGTCGTCCGGGCCGACGCGTAGCCGCGGCTGGACGCGGCAACCACCGTCACGGGGGTGAGGGCGTAGGTGCTCTCGCCCGTGCCGGCGCGGGCCACGCGCACCGTCTGGTCGCCCACAAAGCGCGCGGCCAGGCCGCTGCCGTCCAGCAGCCGGCGCAGGGCCTCGGCGGCCGTGTAGGTGCCGCTCACGGGCTGCGAGCGCAGGGACGCCGCGGCGGCCAGGTCGGCCTCCACGCGCACGCCGGCCTGGCGCGAGAACTGGCTGAGCGCGTCCGTAAGGGACTGCGCCGGGATGTTGAAGCGAATGCGCGCCGTGGTGTCGTTCACGACGGGCGCCGAGACGTCCAGCAGCGAGACCGGACGCGAATCCTGCGCGGCGGCCTGCGCGCTGAACACCACGCACCCCGCACCGACGAGAGAAAGCAGTCGCATGAGCGAACGTTCTTGAGCGTTATTGATTGAGAACGATTCTCAATCGCAGCGACAAAGTACAGGCCGCTCTCCGATCCCGCAAGGATGATCGTGAGGGGGATTCTCCCGACGGAGGTTATCCCCTTGTCGTGATTCCGGATACAAAGATCCGCGCCGCGCGACGGGGGTCGCGCGGCGCGGAGGTGCGGCCGTCCCGGGCTCCGCCACGGCGGGCGGACGGGGATCAGCAGGTGCTGCCGCAGGCGTCGGGGACGGTCACCTGGATGCCGCGCACCACGCTGCTGCCCGCGGACGAGACCGTGAGCTTGAGGTCGAACGTCGCGTTGGACGCGCGGCTGTAGGTGGAGCCGGTGCCCACGTTGGTCCACAGGGTGCTGCCCGTCTTCTTGTACTGCCACAGGTAGGTGTACGTCCCGTCGCCGCCGGACGGGTTCGCCGTCCACGTCCCTACCTGGCCGGACAGGAGCTGCGTGGGCCCGGTGATGTACGCGTTGAGCGCCTCGGACACCGTGTGGCTGGCCTCGCTGTCCGCCGCCGCGCGCGGGGCGACGGGCTGGTCCGAGCAGCCGGCCAGGGCAAGGCCCAGGAACAGGGTCGTGACGATGGGGAAGGCGCGCTTGGCCATCATGTGCGATTCTCTCCGTGAGTAAACTGGTGATCTCCGAGTGTATATCAAAATGCGTCCGGAATAGATCCTACACAAGATGTACCCGCGCGCGCTCAGGTTGGGTTAAACTTCCCTTGCCGGCGGAGTAGCCCGTGTTCCGACACGGACTGTGGAAGGGTGTGTCGCTGTCCAGCCGTTGAGGGGCGACGTTCCCAAAGAACAAGCTTCCGGTTTAGACAGGAATCTGTTACTCTACTTCCGAAATTAACCCGAAGCCTGCTACCAGAGCGTTGTCATGGGCCAGAAAAGCAGGATCGAATGGACCGACGCAACCTGGAATCCCACCACGGGATGCACCAAGGTCAGCGACGGCTGCGATCATTGCTATGCGCACAAGCTCGCCCATGAGCGCCTGGCGCTTCTCTACTCGCGCCAGCTACCGGTGCTGCCGACTGAGGAGAACATCGCGGACCCGTTCTCCATCCGACTCTGGCCAAACCGGCTCAAGCAGCCAGCGAGCTGGAGAAAGCCGCGGATCGTCTTCGTGAACTCCATGTCGGACCTGTTCCACGCGGACGTGCCCGACGCGTTCGTTCGGCAGGTGTTCGAGGTGATGCTGAGGGTCGACCGCCACATCTATCAGGTTCTCACCAAGCGCCCCTCCCGCGCCGCCCGGTTCTTTCGACTGAACCAGGACCTGTTTCCGAGCGGGACGATCCCGCGACACATCTGGATGGGAACGAGCGTCGAAAACCAGGGCGTGGCCCACCGTGTGGACCACCTGCGCCAGGTTCCGGCCGAGATCCGCTTCCTGTCGTGCGAGCCGCTGCTCGGGACGCTGGAGATCGACCTCACCGGAATCCACTGGGTCATCGCGGGCGGGGAGAGCGGCGCCGAGTTTCGTCCCATGGAAGAGGCATGGGTACGGGGCCTTCGCGATCAGTGCCGCGAGTCGGGAACGCCCTTCTTCTTCAAACAATGGGGCGGTCGCCGGGCAAAGGCCGGCGGCCGCCTGCTGGAGGGCCGCACGTGGGATGAGATGCCGATGCCGGGCCGCGTGCCCGAAAACGTTGCTCCGCCGGCGTCCGTCAGCGTACCTGCCGAAAATCGTAGACGAACGCGCGCTCGCCCGGTACACGCAATGGTGCCAGCAGCTGCTTGATTTCCTCCAGCTGATGAGGCATCGCCGCCGTTTCCTGGAGTGCGTACACTCTCACGGAGTCGGTTGATCGATCTCCCGTCCACGCGACCCGCCTGCCCGCGAAATGCGTCCGGATGGACTGCGCGATCACCGTGGACGGAGCCGCCACCCCCATCCGCATCATCTGAACGGCCTTATCTGCCACGAGCTCTCCGTTCCACGCCCGCTCTACGGAATCCTTCATTACCTCGTAGCCCTTTCCTGACCTCGTCGCGAACATCAGGTGGTACTTGAGCCGGCTGCCTTTGCCGATCATCGGCAGGGACAGCACGTGCCGCGCGCCCATCGACTTCAGGAGCTCGCCGTACAGGTCCACGAGCGCCTGCCGTCTGCGTTCAGGCGCCAAACTCATCACCCGCCTCCACCGCTCGTCGCCAAACGCGGCGGTCATGATGCGAATTGCCGCGTCGGCCGTGAGCTTCAGCTCTTTTGAAGGCATAGGCGGCTGCGCAGCCTCTTCCCCGCCGAACAGGGACAGGACGGGATCATCGGCCACCTCGACGGCAGCGGCCGCTCCGATGTGCCGCAGAGCCGCCTGGTCGGCGAACAGCAGCAGGACCTCGTTCTGCGGACCGCCAAGCGCCCGATGCACCACCTCGGCCTGCAGTGGCTCCATCCCGAACGGATCGATGAAGAAGAGGGTGGGAGTATTGCCGAAGTCGGGCTCCAACCGCGCGATATAGTCCCCGAGCGTGCCGCAGTGCGCGGTGTGGCGGCCGTGGAACTCCTGTACGAGCTGTGACAGCTGCGCGAACCGGGCTCGGTCCTTCTCGATCGCGACCACCTGCACCTCGACGGGCTCGCCGCGCATCGTGCTCAGCTGCTCCCGCGCCTTCTCCGCTTCGTGGATGGAGATGAGCGGTGATCCGGGATTTCCGCTCTCGTCCTGTCCCGCGCCGGCGCACGCATCCACGATCCGGACTCGCCTGCGTGGCGAGCCGGTCCTGACGAGTAGCACGCGGGCCCAACGTTCCTCGTACGCGCGAAGAATCGCGTGTTTCAGCAGCGTGTGGGGCTCGAAGGATTCGAAATGACGAGCGCTCTGGACCATGTACCATTGGGCCGTTTGCGGGAGGACATCGCAGGAATGCCTCCGACAAAATTAGCGCAAACGGGCCCGAAAAGGAACGGACCGCTCAGCCTTCCGAGGACATCGGCAGGGAGAGGGTGAAGGTGCTGCCTTCGCCGGGCGTGCTGCGCACGGTGAGGTCGCCGCCCAGCAGGCGGGCGAACTCGCGGCTCAGGGCCAGGCCCAGCCCCACGCCGCCTTCGCGCCGCGTCGTGGACGGGTCCGCCTGGAAGAACGGCTCGAAGACGCGCTCGCGCAGCTCGGGCGCGATGCCCTCGCCCGTGTCGTCCACGTCGACGCACGCGCGGCCGCTGTCCGCGTACAGCCGCACGGTGATGCCCCCCCGCAGCGTGAACTTGGTGGCGTTGCCCACCAGGTTCACCAGGATCTGCCGCACCATGCCGGGATCCGTCCGCAGCGTCTGCATCCCGTCATCCACCTCCACCGAGAGCGACAGGCCGCGCTTTTCGGCGGCGGCGCG
>NZ_DASURI010000643.1:0-15524 GCF_036280135.1 Longimicrobium sp. | reverse complement strand
CGTGGCCACGCTGGGCCAGCGCCTGCGCGAGGACCCGCTGGTGCCCCACGCGGGGCGGACGGACCGCGTGCAGCTGGAGAACCACACGGCCACGTTCCTGGTGGACATCGGTCTGGCGCTGGTGGTGCTGGACGAGGGCGGCGGCGAGCCGGAGCTCATGCGCGACGGCACGGAGATCCAGCGGCTGGTGGCGGACCGACACGGCGCCCAGCGCGCGCGGCTGGGGTGGAACGAGGAGCACCTGGCGCGCGAGTTCCGGCTGCTGCGCGAGGTGGTGGGCCCGCTCGTCCGCGAGGAAGTCGCCCGCGCCGCGCCCGTCGACGTGGACGATGCGCTGGGCGTGCTGGACCGCCTGCTGGAGCGCGCCGAGCTGGTGAGCATCCGCGGCCTGCGCAACGCTCGGCAGCGGGAGGGCGGGTGAGGGGGAGGAGCGTGCTCGAGGAGGAGTCGAGGACGGCTCGAGCACGATGCCGTCAAGCGCCATCGTCGCCATCAAGCACGGGAGCCGGGCCCGGGCCTGAGCGGGTAAACCCGCCGCTGGGAAAGCGATAAGCCCTGTCTCGCGCTGACGCGCTCTGCGAACAGGGCTTCAACTGCTTCGGGCGGAATTCGTGCGTGGGCGCGGCGTTCCGGCCACGCGACCGCGCCTCCGGTGCATCCCGACGGCCCTCGGATGAACGGTCGGCGAAGGCCGACATCACGTTTTCGGTGCCGCGATTTCAATCGCCGGGCTGGGTGGCTGCCCGCGTGCAGGTCACTTCAGTACTCGTGATCGTACCCGCGTACCCCTCCCCTTCGTACCCTCGTACCGCTTCTACAGCGCGGCGATCACCCGCCGAAGCGCGTCGGCGAGCGTGTCGACGTGGGGACGGTCCAGGAGGGTGCCGTGCGCGCCGGCCACCTCGTGCAGCCCAACGCTCCCCGCCATCCGCCCCCAGTACCGCAGCGTCTCGTCCGCCGACGCCAGGCTCGCCGAGCCGCGGCTGCGGAAGTACGTCAGCCGCCCGTCGTACGGCCGCGGCTCGAAGTCCACCAGCGCGTTGTGGTTGGCCATCCGCACCCGCGTGAGCGCCGCGATCTCCGGCAGCCGCTCCTCCGGCAGCACGCGCGGGCCAACCCGCCGCGCCGCGTACCGAAGCTGCGCGCCGGGCTCCATCTGCCGCAGCGCCTCGACGGTGACGGACGCGGTGCCCCCCCAGCCGAAGATGTCCGTCAGCACGCGCCGCAGCACGGCCGCGTGGTCCAGCGCCAGCCCCGGCGCGCCGCGCGTCTCCGGGCGCAGCGTGTCGACCATGGCCAGCAGCTCCACCGCGCCGCCGTCCGCCCGGATCATCCGCGCCATCTCCCACGCCACCATCCCGCCGTACGACCATCCGCCCAGGCGATACGGGCCGTCCGGCTGCGCGCGGTGCACGCCGTCCAGGTAGTATTCCGCCATCGCGCGCACGCCCTGCAGCGGCTCCAGCCCGTCGTCCAGGCCGCGCGCCTGAAGGCCGTACAGCGGCTGGTCTGGCGCAAGCTGCTGCGCCAGCTGGTGATAGCACACCAGGTGTCCGCCGCCCGCGTGCACCAGGAACAGGGGCCGCGCCGCGCCCTGCCGCTGCAGCGCCACGACGGGGAGCCGCACCCGTGACGCGCCCTCCGTGGTCGCCCGCGCCATCTGCGCCACCGTGGGCCCCTGCAGGAGCGCCGCCACGGACAGCTCCACGCGAAGGGCGTCGCGCACGCGCGCCAGCAGGCGGAGCGCGAGCAGCGAGTGGCCGCCCAGCGCGAAGAAGTCGTCGTGGATGCCCACGCGTTCCACGCCCAGCACCTCCCGCCACGCCTCCGCGATGGCGGCTTCCGTGGCGTTTCGCGGCGCCACGTAGCCGGCCGCGTCGGCATCGGGGTCCGCGGACGGCGGGGCGGGGAGGCGGCGGCGATCGAGCTTGCCGCTGGACGTGCGCGGCAGCGCGTCAATGGGGACGAACGCGGCGGGGACCATCGCCTCCAGCAGCCGCTCGCGGAGGAACGCGCGCAACTCTGCCGGGGGCGGGAATGGATGCGCGTCGTCCGCGACCACGTAGGCCACGAGCTGCTTCGCATCCCCTTCGCCATGGAGGGTGACGGCGGCCTCGCGGAGGGCGGGATGGGCGCGGAGGGCCGCTTCCACCTCGCCGGGCTCGATGCGCACGCCGCGCACCTTGACCTGCGCGTCGCCGCGGCCACGGTACTCCAGCGTGCCGTCGCCGCGGAATCGGGCACGGTCCAGCGTGCGGTACATCCGTGCGCCCGGCGGCCCGTGCGGATCGGGGACGAAGCGCTCGGCCGTGAGCGCGGGGCGGCCGGCGTACCCGCGCGCCACGCCCGTGCCGCCCAGCCACAGCTCGCCCGGCTCGCCCACGCCGCACGGGCGCAGCCGTGCGTCCAGCACGTACGCGCGCATGCCCGCCGTCGGCCGGCCAATGTGGACGGTGGATGCATCCGGCGCGACCTCTTCCCACGTCGCGTAGACGGTACACTCCGTCGGCCCGTAGAGGTTGAGGAGGCGGATGCCCGGAACGCGGCGGTGCAGCTCCGCCGTCAGCCGCGGCGCCAGGGGTTCGCCGCCCAGCATGAGCGTGCGGACGCCGGCGGGAAGCCGGTCCGCGCGCAGCAGCTCCGCGGCGACGCTGGGGACCATGCACGCCGTGCGGACGGGGCGGACGGGCGCGGCGAGCGCGTCGTCCGCCAGCACGACGGCGCCGCCCCAGCACAGCGTGCCCCACAGCTCCGCCATCGTCACGTCGAAGCCCACGGCGGACGCAGCGAGTACCGCCGACCGCTCCGATGGGGACAGCCGCGCGCGCAGCCAGTGCATGAGCGCGAAGATCCCGCCGTGGCGGATCTCCACCCCTTTCGGCCCGCCGGTGGAGCCGGAGGTGAAGATGACGCACGCGATGGAATCCGCGTCGACGCGGACCGGCGGAGCGTCCGCGGTGCCTGGCGCGGCGGGAACGGATTCGATGGTGATCTCCGCGATGCCGGCGGATGCCAGCCGCCCGGCGTGCGCGCGGTCCACGAGGACGACGGTGGCGCCGGATGCGCGCAGCATGGATTGCAGCCGCGCGGGCGGATTGCGCGGGTCCAGCGGCACGTACGCGGCGCCCGCCTTCCACGCGCCCAGGAACGCGGCGACCATGGCCGGCGTGCGCTCCATCAGCACGCCGACGCGCGCCTCGCCGTCGATGCCGTGGCGGAGGAGGTGATGCGCGACGCGGTTGGCGCGGCGGTCGAGCTCCGCGTACGATACCGCCTGGTCCGCCCAGGCGACGGCGAGCGCGTCGGGCGTGGCGCGCGCCTGCGCCTCGATCAGCGCGAGCGGGCTGCCGTCCGCCGGCGCATCGGCCGATCGGCTCCATTCCGCGAGCACCTGCCGCTCCGAATCCCTCACCAGCGGCAGGTCGACGAGGGGCGTCGCAGGCTGGTCCGCAAAGGCCCGCAGGACGGCGGAGAAGCGCGCGGCCAGGCGCTGGACCGTCGCTGTCTCATAGAGATCGGTGCGGTACTGGATCTCGCCGCGGATGCCGTCGGGCGCGTCCACCAGCGCGAACGTCAGGTCGAACGGCGACGCACCCGTGTCCACGCCCATGCGCTCCACGCGGACGCCGGGCAGGCGCAGCGCCTCTTCCTCCGCGGGGTCCAGCGAGATCATCACCTGCAGCAGGGGCGGCCGGCTGGCGTCGCGCCGCACCTCCGCCGCCTCCACGATGCGGTCGAACGGCACGCGCGCGTGGTCCTGCGCCGCGGCCACCACCGTTCGCGCCGCGGCGATGAGCGCGCGCGGCGTGGTGTCGGGTTCCGTGCGGATGCGCAGGGGCACCGTGTTCGCGAAGAAGCCGACGGCGGCGTCCGCGCCCGGCACGTCCCGGTTGGCCACCACCGTGCCGATCAGCAGGTCATCCTCGCCCGTGGCGCGGTGGAGCACGGCGGCCAGCGCGGCCGCCAGCACGCTGAACAGGCTGGCCTGCTCCGCCGCGGCCCGCGCGTGCACGGCCCGCGACGCATCCGCCGCCAGTGTGAACGTCACACGGCTCCCGCCGAACGTCTGCGCGGGCGGACGCGGGTGATCCGGCGGCACCTCCAGCACGTGCGGCGCGCCGGCCAGCGTTTGGCGCCACCACGCGGCGTCCTCTGCCACTTCGTCCTGCTCGCGCTGCCACGCGGCAAAGTCCGGCAGCTGCAGCGGCGGCTCGGGCAGATGCGCGTCCCGCCCGTCGACCATGGCGGCGTAGAGCGCGGACAGCTCGCGCATCAGCACGGGCGTGGACGCGCCGTCGGAGGCCACGTGGTGCAGCGCCATCGCCAGCACGTGCACGTCGTGGCTGACGCGCATCACCATCGCGCGGAAGGGCGGCTCGCGCGTCAGGTCGAAGCCCCGCGCGAAGAACGCCGCCATCCGCGCATCCGCATCGTCCGAATCAGCTGAATCACCCAGCGAAACGACGTCGATGGGGACGCGATCGGCCGGGCCGGACTCCTGCGCGGGCTCGCCGTCCACCTCGCGGAGCGCCAGCCGCAGCGCCTGGTGCCGGTGGACGAGGGTGCGCACGGCGGCGGCAAGCGCGTGGGAATCGAGCGTTCCCGTCAGGCGAAAGGCGAGGGGGATGGTGTACGCGGCGCCGGGCGCCAGCCGGTGCATGAACCACAGGCGGCGCTGCTCCCACGACAGCGGCCCCGCGGCCCCGTCGCGGCGCGGGATCTCGGCGGGCGTGGACGCGCGCGCGGTGCTGATGCGCAGCTTTTCCAGCAGCAGGCGCTTGGCGGGGGACAGCCCGGCGATGCGGTCGCGGAGGTCGGACATGGGGGCACGGCGGGGAGAACGGCGGGGGGAATTCGAGCGGGCCTAAAGATGCATCCGCTGGGCGGTTCATCACAAGCCGCACGGTGGCGGAAAGCGAAACGGGCCGGCCTCGCTGGTGGAAGCCGGCCCGTTCTATCTCCCGTCCGCGATCGACCGCTACTGCACGCAGACGCAGTTCTTGGCGAGGCCAACGCAGGCGTGCTCGCCACCGTTGAGCGGATACTGCTGCAGGCAGTAGTTGGCGCAGCCCGGGTCGTAGGGCTGGGTGGTGCAGGTGTACCCGGCCACCTTGCTGGACCCGGAGAGCGCTTGCGCGCCACCAAACGTGAGCGATGCCGCGACCAGCGCGCTGAAGGTGAGCCGGCCCAGGAGTGTCTGCCTGGCTTTGGACATGAGCGGTCTCCTTGCGGATGGATGAGGGATGCGCGGCCAAAATCGGCCACACAATAACTGCATCAGGCAATTATGGTGTTAAAAGGATGGCGCGCAATGGTCGCGTACGGTGCGTTCGCGCCGAAAGCCGTGTGGAGGGGGCGCCGCGTCCCGCCGGCCCCTTGCGGCGCCTGGATCCGGGCGTCTACATAGCGACATTCCACCGGCCGTCGGCGCGGTGTAGCGAACCACTCACCGGGAGCGAAACGGATGCGCGTGTCCGCGGAGGTCCGCTGGTTCTGGCGCGACGAGCCGCCGGGGGGCCTGGAGGCGTGGTTCCGCGACGCGGACGCGCACGGTTGCCCGGCGGGCGACGAGGAGGCGCGCGCCGACGTCTACCTCCGCGATCCGGGGCAGACGGAGCTGGGGATCAAGCGTCGCGGCGGGAACGAAGAGGTGGAGGTCAAGGCGCTCGTGTCGGTAATCCGGGACGGTGTGGCCGCGCCGCCGTTCGTGGGGCCGGCGGAGACCTGGACCAAGGTGCGCGCGCGGGGGCTGGACTTCGCCGCGTCCGTGACCACGCACAAGGCCCGACGGCTGCGGACGTTCGAAACCGGCGGGGCGGAGCCGGTGGAGATGCGGCCGGGAAGCCCGGCGCCGCCCGTCGGCTGCAACGTGGAGCTCACGCGCGTGACGGTGAACGGCGACGTGTGGTGGACGCTCGGCTTCGAGTCGTTCGGACCGCCGCGGACGCTGACCGACAGCCTGCGCGCCACCACCGCACTTCTCGCCACGCGCCGTCCGCCCCGGCTGGGCGACGGCCTGCAGGCCAGCTATCCGGCCTGGCTGGCGCAACTCGGACCCGCTTTCCACGTACCGCTTTGATGATGGAGCAGAGCAGGGTGGTTCGGCCGTTTCACCGGTCCGGCTCGTGGATCCAGTTTCACCGTGCCCACCGCCGTGCCGCTGCCGGGGCACTGTGGCAGCTGCGCCGGCTTCACACCCGCTATCGGCGCGAGTTCGACGCCATGATTGCCGCTGGTGATCCACGAGGACTGGCCCGGCACAAGCTGGCCGGAACGCGCGAGCATGGCACGGCACTCGCGACCGCGGTGGAAATCTATTCCACGATGAGCGTCGAAGCGTTCATCAACTTCTATGGTGTTGTGCGGCTCGGAGAGGACTTCTTCCGGGCCAACCTGCAGATGGTGGGCGTCACGGAAAAGCTCTCGCTGCTGCTGGCGCTCTGCGACGGTGTAGAGCTGGAGAGGGATTCCGAGCTCTGGCGTACCGTGCGTGCGCTGTTCGATCGGCGGAACGCGCTGGTGCACCCCAAGGCCAGGGAGCTGCGGGGCTTTCCGGAACTGCCGCCGGACTCCGCGCATTCCCGTGGTGGATCGAAGGGACAGGCGCCGCCCCCCGAGCCGGACCTGCTGGAATCGGGCATGGTGGCGTATCGGCGGATGCGTACGTTCTACCGCCTCTTTTCCGAATACGTACCGGAGGTGGATCCCCGGGGAAATCCCCGGCCGGGCTTGTCGCTGGACCCGCGCTGGTGGCCGGACGGGGATCTCACGCCGCCCGAGGACCTGTGGGGCCACCTGGACTCGTAACCGGACCACCAGACCACCATGCGCGTCTACGCACTGGACCACGTACAGCTCGCCATGCCCAGGGGCCTGGAAGACCAGGCGCGCTCCTTCTACCGGGACGTGCTGGGCCTCACGGAAGTCGCCAAGCCGCCTGCGCTCGCCGCGCGCGGTGGCGTGTGGTTCGCGGGCGGCTCGCTGCAGCTGCACCTCGGGGTGGAGGATGACATTCGGCCCGCGCGGAAGGCGCATCCGGCACTGCTCGTGGACGGCTTGGGGGAGCTGGTGTCCGTCTGCGAGGCGGCCGGCTACGAGGTGACGCACGATGCCAACCTGCCCGGCTACGACCGCGTGTACGTCACCGACCCGTTCGGCAACCGCATCGAGCTGATGGAGCCGATCGGGAACGGTTGATTGGGGGCATTCGGGTCCGCGCGTTTCGGCAGGGTTCGAGCGGACGCCCCCTCCGGGCTCGCGGAGCTCGCCCACCTCCCCCAAAACTGCTGGGGGAGGTTGGAAGCGCAGGGATTCTGCCGACGCGACGGCCGGTCGCGGACCGGATGGAACCAGCAGGATGACGGCGTCCCTTGGTAGCGAGGCTGCTTTCGGCGAGGGGACGGCATCCGCGTTTTTTCGAAAAGGCATGATCGCGGCGACGAGAGATGGAATCCGCCGGAGCGCATCATCCACCTGATCGCGATCCGTAAAAGGCTGCCGCGGATGGACGCCCCGGCGTGCTTGTCCGATGCGGATTCTGGCGGCGAGAACCGCGGCTCGTGGACGAAACGGCGCGTGCGGAGCCGATTGCCCTCGCGTCACTTCCGCGTTACCCTTCCCGCGCGGTTCTTGTCGCATCTGCCGGCCCCGGCGCCGCTTACACATCGAGACAACGCCGATGTTCCTGCAACGCTTCTACGACGACGCCCTGGCGCAGGCCAGCTACCTGGTGGGATGCGCGGCCACGGGCGAGGCGCTCGTCGTGGACCCCAGCCGCGACGTGGCGCAGTACATCGACACCGCAAAGCGCGAAGGGCTGCGCGTGACGCACGTGACCGAGACGCACATCCACGCCGACTTCGTCTCGGGCGCGCGCGAGCTGGCCGCGGCCACGGGCGCGCGGCTGCTGCTGAGCGCCGAGGGCGGCGCGGAGTGGCAGTACACGTACGCGTCGGAAGACGGCGCCACGCTGCTGCGCGACGGCGACACGTTCCGCATCGGCAACGTGCGCGTGGAGGTGATGCACACGCCGGGGCACACGCCCGAGCACCTGTGCTTCGTCATCACCGACACGGCGGCGGCGGACCGGCCCATGGGCGTGTTCACGGGCGACTTCATCTTCGTGGGCGCCGTGGGCCGGCCGGACCTGCTGGAGCGTGCCGTCCACCTGCAGGGGACCATGGAAGCGGGCGCGCGGCAGCTCTTCGCGTCGCTGCGGCGCTTTAAGGCCACGCTGCCGGACTGGGTGCAGCTGTGGCCGGGCCACGGCGCCGGCAGCGCGTGCGGCAAGTCGCTGGGCGCCGTGCCGACGACGACGCTGGGGTACGAGGTGCTGTTCAACCGCGGCCTGGCGGAGACGGACGAGGCGGCGTTCGTGGCGGAGGTGCTGGCCGGCCAGCCGGAGCCGCCCATGTACTTTGCCGAGATGAAGCGGATGAACCGCGAGGGCCCGCGCGTGCTGGGAAGCCTGCCGCGCCCCGCGCGCCTGCCGGACGCGGAGCTGGCGCGGGTGCTGGCGGACGGCGGCGTGGTGGTGGATGCGCGCCCCGCGCCGGAGTTCGCGCGGCGGCACGTGCCCGGCACGCTGAGCGTTCCGCTGGGCAAGAGCTTTCCCACGTGGGCGGGCTCCGTGCTGTCGTACGACCGCGACTTCCATCTGCTGGCCCCCGCCGGCGCGGACGACGACCGCATGGCCGACGCCGCGCGCAGCCTGGCGATGATCGGGCTGGACCGCGTGGCGGGCTGGTTCGCGGCGTCTGCCATCGACGGCGCCGTGGCGGACGCGGGACGGGCGGGCGAGGTGCCGGACGTGCAGCCGGACGGGCTGGATGACGCGCTCGCGTCGGGCGCGGAGCTGGTGGACGTGCGCAACTCGTCGGAATTCGCGGCGGGGCACCTGCCCGGCGCGGTGAACCTGCCGCTGGGGCGCCTGGCGGAGCGGGTGGATGAGCTGCCGCGTGGGCGCACGCTGGTGATCCACTGCCAGTCGGGGGCGCGGGCGGGGGTGGCCGCGAGCCTGCTGGCCGCGCGCGGGTTCGACGACGTGCGGCACCTGGCCGGCGACTACGCCGGCTGGACCGCCGCCGGCCGCCCCGTGGAAAAGGGCGAGCCCGTCCCGGCCTGAGCCGGTCCGGCGGATGCGAAGAGGCGGGCCGCCCGGTCCGCCTCTTTTCCGTTGATCCGCGACGACGTGATACCCCCATCGCGCGGCGCTGATGGAAGAACGTCGACCGTTATCGCGACGACGTGATGCGTCCCATGCTGTCATTCTGAGGTCGCGCGGCGCGAAACGGTGCCGGTGCACGATGCGTCGCGCGGCCGAAGAATCGGGTCGCGCCGCGCACGGAACCCGCCCGTGCACGACCCCCTCGCGTGGAACTCAGCGCGCGGGCGGGATCACGCACTCCGGCAACCAGATTCTTCGCTCGGTCGGCGCCGGACGCGTTTGTGAAGGGGACAAACCCCGACGGCGCCTCGGTCGCTCAGAATGACAGCGCGGGACGGAACGCAGGTGAGGTCCGCGCACGAAGGCTGGCGCCGAGTCTCGCAGGCAAGATCCTTCGTCGCCGCCACGGATCGTGCTCGTTCAAGGTCCGCGTGGCGGCTCCTCAGGATGACGCTCGTGCGGGGCGGCGAGGATCGAACCTCAATAACGAACACAGGATGGACGAGAATCCGACGCTGACGATCATCGGGCGCGTGGAGTCGCGGCTGACGGAGCCGGGGCTCGCGCCCAAGCAGGGGAGCGAGGGCGCGCCGGACGCGTGGCTCGTCCTGCGCGACGACGTGCGCGACGGGCTCGCCAACCTCGCGCCGGGCGACGAGATCATCGTCCTCACCTGGCTGCACCGGGCAGACCGCGCGGTGCTGCACGTGCACCCCCGCGACGACCCGTCGCGGCCGCTGACGGGCGTGTTCAGCACGCGCTCGGCGGACCGGCCCAATCCCATCGGCCTGCACCGCGTGCGCGTCCTGGCGGTCGACGGAGTGCGCGTGCACGTCGACGGGCTGGAGGCGGTGCACGGAACGCCCATCCTGGACCTCAAGCCGACCCTCTCCGCCACCGAGCGGTAGATCGCGGAACTGGCGTTCCCCGCCGCGACCCGCTACCCTTCCCATCCCACGCCGTACCTCCCACCCACGCACGGTAACTTCATGCGCCGACTGTTCATCGCCGCGCTCGTGGCACTGGCCGCCTGCGGCACCATCAAGGACGAGCCCCTCACCGAGAGCACGCTGGAGCGCGTCCGAGAATCCACGGACCTGACCGAGCGCGACCGCGGCCTGCTGGCGGACTACATGGCCCGCACGGCCTTCGCCCGGATGCAGAAGGGCGACACGACGGCCAACTTCTTCGACCCCGACGTCACCGTGGGCGAGGCCATCGAGGCGCAGCGGCTGTACGCGCGCGAGGACTCCCTTCGCCGCGACAAGGAGAAGCGCGAGCGCGAGGCCGCCCGGCAGCGGCGCGACGCGGAGCTGGCCCGGGCGCGCGCCCTGGCATCCGTGACGGTGACGGGCAAGCGCAAGCACCCGCGCAGCACCGAGGCCATGCGCTTCAGCGACCACGCCGCGCTGTCGGTGGCGGTGTCCAACACGGGCGACCGGCCCATCGCGGGGATCAAGGGCCGGCTGGTGGTGCGCGACCTGTTCGACGACCCGGTCATCGGCCTGGAGTTCAAGCACGACGACGCGCTGGCGCCGGGCGCGCGCGCCACGGTGGAGCGCTTTTACGAGATCAACCCGTACATCGACCGCGAGGCGCGGCTGTACGCCACGGACTTCGAGAAGCTCAAGGTTACCTGGGAGCCGCGCACCATCCTTTTCGCCGACGGCACCCGGCTGGACCTGCCCGAGCCGGAGCCCGCGGACCCCCTGGCCGACCTGCTGCGCCTGCCCTGAGCCGAAGCCGGCGAAAGGCATTCCGCATCGACGCGGCGTACCCCGGTTCCGCGTGGAGCCGGGGTACGCTGCGTTCCACGCGCCAGTGCGTGAGAAGCCGTAGAAACGAGTGCGGCGCTTTGTACACCCGGCGGGCCCAAACTTGCACGAGTTCCGGCCCCCCTCTCCCGAGCGGACCGGACCCTCCGGCCCCGCTCGCGCCTGCGTTGCCGCGAATGTTCACGGCACACACCTTGCTTGGCATCTAAGTAGGATTTCCGAAAACCGTGCCCCGGCGCGGGCTCCCGGACGTGCGGTCTCACGGCAACTCCCGTTCTACAAAGAAGATGAGCGACGCCACGGCGGCTACGGACGCGGTCCCGGACATGGACCTGCGCGGCCGGATCTTTACCGATCTGGACCGGCTGGCGTTCGCCCTGGAGATGGAAGCCGCCGAGCACCTGGAGCGCGGCCGCGCCGGCGAGTACCTGCGCACGCAGGAGCGCCGGCTGGGCGTGCGCCTGGCGCAGCGCCTGGTGAGCGGCGTGCCCGCCGACGAGGTGAACGGGCGGATGGACCGCTGGGACCCCGGCTACGACCAGCGGCTGGGCCTGGTGCGGGCGTGACGGACACGCGCGGTTGTCCGCCGCTGGGCACGTCCGCGTGCCGCCGCACCCGCCGCGGGTGCGGGCTGGTCGTCGCCGGGTAAATCCCGCGGTGCGGGGGATCGGAATCCGGTCCCCCTTGTCGCTTGCAGGCGCGTAACTGGAGCCGTTTCGTAACACGAGTGCGCTTTGTGGGGCTGGTGTTACGGACGGATTGGACGATCTGAGGTCCCGTCCCTCGCATGCAGAGGGACTGGTGCGAGGGAAGAAGATTCGGCGCGCCCGCCGGCTGCGTGGCGGCGCGCCGGGGAACGGTGGGATCACCGCAACACGGAGGTGTTGAGTGTCGGCTCGGAGAGTGCTGGTGACGGGAGGGGCGGGGTTCGTGGGCAGCCACCTGGTGGACGCGCTGCTGGCGCGCGGCGACCGGGTGCGCATCCTGGACAACCTTGATCCGCAGGTGCACGGCCCCGACCGGCGCAAACCCGCCTGGGTGCCCGACGACGCGGAGATGATCGTCGGCGACATGCGCGACGCGGACGCCGTCCGCCAAAGCCTCCGTGACACCGACGTGGTGTACCACCTGGCCGCCGCCGTGGGCGTGGGCCAGAGCATGTACCAGATCGCCGACTACACCGCCGTCAACACGCTGGGCACGGGCCACCTGCTGCAGGCCCTGGTGGACGACCGCGGCAGCGTGGAAAAGCTCGTTGTGGCCTCGTCCATGTCCATCTACGGCGAGGGGCGCTACACCCGCCCCGGTGGCGGCGAGCCCACGGCCGTCCTGCGCACGGCCGAGCAGCTGAAGAACGACCAGTGGAACCCCCGCGACGTGGACGGCACGGAGCTCGTGCCGGCGCCCACGGACGAGGGCAAGCCCCTGGACCCCACCAGCATCTACGCGCTCACCAAGGCCGACCAGGAAAAGATGGTGCTGATGGTGGGGGCCGCGTACGGCATCCCCAGCGTGGCGCTGCGCTTCTTCAACATCTACGGCCCGCGCCAGGCGCTGTCCAACCCCTACACGGGCGTGGCGGCCATCTTCAGCAGCCGGCTGCTCAACGGCCAGCCGCCGCTGATCTTCGAGGACGGCGAGCAAAAGCGCGACTTCGTTTCCGTGCACGACATCGTGCAGGCCCTGCTGCTGTCCGCGCAGGAAGAGGCGGCCGTGGGCAAGGCGTTCAACGTGGGCAGCGGGCGCGCCGTGACGGTGCGCGAGGTGGCGGCCACGCTGGCCGGCGTGCTGGGCACGGACGTGGAGGCGCAGGTCACGGGCAAGTACCGCGTGGGCGACATCCGCCACTGCTTCAGCGACATCTCGCTCGCCCGCGAGGTGCTGGGCTACGAGCCGCGGGTGACGTTCGAGGAAGGCATGCAGGAGCTGGTGGGGTGGCTGCAGGAGCAGGAGCGGCCGGAGGATCATGTGGAAACGCACGCGGCCGAGCTGGCCGCGCGCGGACTCACGCTGTGAGGGGGGAGACGATGAAGGGCAAGCGCGACCACATCCTGATCACCGGCGGGGCCGGCTTCGTGGGCAGCAACCTGGCCCACGCCCTCCTGCGCGAGGGCGAGCGCGTGATCGTGGCCGACAACTTCTCGCGGGACGGCGTCCGGCGAAACGCCGCCTGGCTCAAGGCCAACCACGGCGACCGCGTGCGCATCGAGCAGGTGGACGTGCGCGACGCCGCGCGCATCGCGGCGCTCGTGCGGCAGAGCAAGCAGGTGTTTCACCTGGCGGCCCAGGTGGCCGTGACCACGTCGGTCACCGACCCGCTGACCGACATGCAGACCAACGTCATCGGCACGTTCAACGTGCTGGAGGCCGCGCGGACGATGCTCAATCCGCCCGCCGTCCTCTTCACGTCGACCAACAAGGTCTACGGGGGGATGGACGACGTGGCCGTGGAGCTGGCCGGCGACGCGTACCGCTACGCGGACGGGCGAAGCGGCATCAGCGAGGACGCGCGGCTGGACTTCCATTCGCCGTACGGGTGCAGCAAGGGCGCGGCGGACCAGTACGTCCACGACTACGCCCGCATCTACGGCCTGCCCACCGTCGTCTTCCGGATGAGCTGCATCTACGGCACCCGGCAGTTCGGCACGGAGGACCAGGGGTGGGTGGCGCACTTTGGCCGCGCCCTGTACGGCCGGGAGCCCATCACCATCTATGGCGACGGGTTCCAGGTGCGCGACATCCTGTGGATCGACGACCTGGTGGACGCCATGCGCCGTGCCATGGACCGCATCGACACGGTGGCGGGCGAGGTGTTCAACGTGGGAGGCGGCGCGGGCAACGCCGTGACCGTGCGCGGGGTAATCGACCGGCTCAAGGACGTCACGGGCCGCGACGTGCCCGTGCACACGGCCGACTGGCGCCCGGGCGACCAGCGCATCTACGTGAGCGACACGAGCAAGATCGAGCGGGTGCTGGACTGGAAGCCGCGCACCTCGTGGAAGGCCGGGCTGGAAAAGCTGGTGGACTGGCTGCACGAGGCGTCGCTGGCCACGCCCGTGGTGCCGGGCCTGGACGACGCGGCGCCCGTGGAGCACCTGCAGGCCGTGGGCGCGGACTGAAGGACGGAACGTCGCGGCACGCCCGTTTTTTTGTCCTTCACGTGAGGGGCTTTGGTGACTTCCCGTTACACCGGGCCGATTTCTGATGCTGGTGTTACGGACGTGGTGGACGCTCGGCGGAGATGCAAACGCCGCGAGGCGCGGTGGAGCAGGAGATGATGGCCGCCGCTCGTCCGGAGCGGCGGCGACTGGACCTCTGAGGCACGATCGGGAATGACGTTCGATACGCTGGACGCACGCGAGACACTGACCGCCACGGCCACCATGGGGGCGGCGCGGCTGGCGGCCCCGGGGCAGATCACCATCGACGAGGTAGCCCTTCCCGAGCCCGGCCCCGGGCAGGTGCGCATCCGCATGGAAGGCTGCGGCGTCTGCGCCAGCAACCTGACGCCCTGGGGGGGCGCGGAGTGGATGAAGTACCCCACGGATCCCGGCGCGCTGGGGCACGAGGGGTGGGGCGTGATCGACGCCGTGGGCGAGGGCGTGGAGGGGTTCGCCGTGGGCGACCCCGTGGCGGCCCTCTCGTACAACGCCTATGCCGAGTATGACCTGGCCGACGCGTCGGCCACCGTCAGGCTGCCGGCGTCGCTGGCGGGCAAGCCGTTCCCGGGCGAGCCGCTGGGCTGCGCCATGAACATCTTTCGCCGCAGCGACATCCAGGCGGGGCAGACGGTGGCCATCGTGGGCATCGGCTTCCTGGGCGCCTTGCTGACGCGTCTCGCGAAGGATGCCGGCGCGCGGGTGATCGCCATCAGCCGCCGCCCGTTCTCGCTGGACGTGGCGCGGGAGATGGGCGCGGACGAGGTCATTGCCATGGACGACCACTGGGCCATCATCGAAAAGGTGAAGGAGCTCACGGGCGGCGTGCTGGCGGACCGGGTGATCGAGGCGGTGGGCAAGCAGTGGCCGCTGGACCTGGCGGCCGAGATCACCAGGGAGCGGGGCCGGCTGATCATCGCGGGCTACCACCAGGACGGACCGCGCCAGGTGAACATGCAGATGTGGAACTGGCGCGGCCTGGACGTGATCAACGCCCACGAGCGCGATCCCGAGGTGTACATCGAGGGGATCCGCATGGCGGTGGACGCCGTCGCGAGCGGCCGGCTGGACCCCACGCCGCTGTACACGCACACGTACGCGCTGGGCGAGCTGGACCAGGCGCTAAACGACACCCGCGACCGCCCGGACGGATTTCTGAAGGCGCTCGTCCGGATGTAGGGAAGTGCGGGAGTGCGGGAGTGCGGGAGTGCGGGAGTGCGGGAGTGCGGGAGTGCGGGAGTGCGTTAGTGCGGGAGTGGATCCGGACAGGGTGAGGGAATGCAGCGCCGCGCGGAGACTCGCCGCGGGCGGAGCGCCCCCCTCCCCGACCCTCCCCCACAAACTGCGTGGGGGAGGGAGGTGGGCCCGAGCGGATGGGCAGCCTGCATCCCGGTGACGCCGTTCTCCCCCTCCCCCGCGAAGCGG
>NZ_DASURI010000642.1:0-8675 GCF_036280135.1 Longimicrobium sp. | reverse complement strand
AACCCAGCAAGTAACCCAGCAAGTAACCCAGCAAGTAACCCAGCAAGTAACCCAGCAAGTAACCCAGCAAGTAACCCAGCAAGTAACCCAGCAAGTAACCCAGCAAGTAACCCAGCAAGTACGCAACTGGACGGACGGGTGCGGCTGACCCGGAGAAGGCGGCAGAATTGCTGGCCCCGGTGCTGTCGGTTCCTGCCCCTAGCATCCAAATTGCTCACCCCGCGCACCAGTCGCGCATCTCCACACCCCCGCCGAGAATGGCCGTGAACCACGAGCCCCGCTCAGCCCCGTCGCTGTTCCGCGTGTTTGGCCAGCGCAAGATGGCCGCGCTGCTGTTCCTCGGCTTTTCGTCCGGCCTGCCGCTGTACCTCACGAGCAGCACGCTGCAGGCGTGGATGACGGTGGAAAAGGTGGACCTCACCACCGTGGGCATGGTGAGCCTGCTGAGCGTGCCCTACTCGCTCAAGTTCATCATCGCGCCGCTGATGGACCGCTACGTCCCCTTCCTGGGGCGCAGGCGCGGATGGCTCGTGATCACCCAGGTGGCGCTGCTGCTGTGCATCGCCGCCATGTCGCTGCACGATCCCCGGCGCGGGCTGCAGCTGCTCGCCATCAACGCCCTGCTCATCGCTTTCTTCAGCGCGGCGCAGGACGTGGTGGTGGACGCGTACAGCGTGGACGTGCTGGAGGAGCGGGAGATGGGCGCCGGTGCGTCGCTCAAGGTGATGGGATACCGCCTGGCGCTCATCATCACGGGCGGCGTGGCGCTCATGCTGGCGGACCGCATGTCGTGGCCCACCGTCTACCTGCTGATGGCCGCGCTGATGCTGGTGGGCGTGGCGGCGTCGATCCTGGCGCCGGAGCCCGTGCTGCGCGAGGGACCCCCGTCGTCGCTGGCGAGCGCCGTGGTGGAGCCGTTCCTGGACTTTCTCCGCCGCGCGGGGGTGGGCACGGCCCTGGTGCTGCTGCTGTTCGTGGTGCTGTACAGCCTGTCGGACCGCATGGTGCAGAACATGACCGTGCCGTTCCTCCTGGCCCGGGGCTACTCGCAGTCCACCATCGGCGAGATTCGGGGCGTCATCGGCCTGGTGGCCACCATCGTGGGCGTGCTGGCGGGCGGCGGGCTGGTGGCCCGGCTTGGCATCAACCGCTCGCTGTGGATCCTGGCCGCCATCCAGATGGGCAGCAACCTGGCGTACTACTGGCTCAGCGTCTCCCCGTCCAGCCGCGCGTCGCTCACGACCGCCATCGTCGTGGAGAACTTCAGCGGCGGACTGGTGACGGCGGGGTTCGTGGCGTTCCTCATGTCGCTGTGCAGCAAGCAGTTCTCCGCCACCCAGTACGCCCTGCTCAGCAGCTTCATGGCCTTTGCCCGCGACGTGCTGGTGGCGCCCTCCGGCGGCCTGGCGGCGCAGACGGGGTGGCCCCAGTTCTTTCTGATCACCATCGCCGCCGGCATCCCCGCGCTGCTGCTGCTGCCGTACGTGGCCCCGTGGAACCGCGAGAACCCGCGGGGCGCCGCCGCGCACACCGGCGAGGTGACGGACGCCCCGCCGGCGGACGCCGATGACCATCCGTTCGGCCGCGTGTGAGGAGGACGATGGGGAACCCCCGGACGATCGCGATCGGTGGACTGCTCCTGCTGGGCGCCTGCACGGGCGGCGGACGGACGGCCGCGCCCCCGCCGGCGGGCGGACCCGCGCCGGCCGGCCCGGAGGCGCCGGTGAGCCCGCCGGGGACGGATCCCGTGATCCGCAACGACCTGCCGCCCGTGCCCGTGCGGACGGGCACGCTTCGCATCAGCGTGGCGTACCCGGGCGAGGGCGCGGCCATCGCGGCGGACAGCAACTTCATCTTTGGCACGGTAGGGCGCGGCGACGCGCGGCTGACGATCAACGGCGCGCCCGTGGACGTCGCCCCCAACGGCGCGTTCCTGGGCTTTCTCCCCGTCCCCGCGGACGGCGTCTACCACATCCAGGCGACGGGGGGCGGCGAGGCGCAGTCGCGCGAGCTCCGCGTCCGCGCCACAGGGGGAGGCTCGGCCGCGGCGCCGGCCGGCATCGTGGCGTCCAGCGTCTCTCCCCGGGGGACGATGACGGGCTACGCGGGCGAGCGGGTGACCGTGCGCTTTCGCGGGCCGGCGGGCGGACGGGCGCGCGTCGTCCTCCCGGACGGCAGCAGCCATCCGCTGGCGGAGACGCGGGTGATCGAGCGCGCGGAGGGCTTCCAGCAGGACCAGGCCGTGGCCGCGCGGCAGGCGGTGGAGTACGCGGGCTCGTTCCCCGTCACCGTGCCCCTGCGGGGTTCGGACGGCGCCGCGCCCACGCTCGTCGCGGGACAGGGGGCGGCGGGCGCGGCCGTCGTGGAACTGGCCCTGGGCACGCAGACGCTGCGCGAGCCCCTGCCGCTGACGGTCGGTGTGCTGCAGCCGGGCGCGGTGCGCGTGGCCGTGGCGGCGGCCAACCGGCCCACGGCGGAGGCCATCGGGACAGCCGTGCCGGGCGGCAACACGCCATACAACTGGATGTTTCCCAACGGCACGCGCTTTACCGTCACGGGCGAGCGCGAGGGCGCGTACCGCGTGCGGCTGACGGACGCGCTGTCCGTGTGGATCGACGCGGACGACGTGCGGCTGGAGGGCGAGGGCGCGCCGGCCGTCGCCGGGTCCGTGGGCACGGTGCGCGTGGACCCGGCGCCGGGATGGGCGGACGTCATCGTCTCCACGAGCGACCGGCTGCCCTTCGAGGTCCGGTCGGACGGGGACCGGGAGCTCAGCATCCACGTCTTTGGCGGGCAGTCGCGTACCAACTGGCTGCACTACGGCCCGGAGGATCCGCTCGTTCGCCGCGTGAGCTGACAGCAAGCGCGCGAGGACGAGTTCGTGGTGCGGATGGAGCTGGGCGAGCCCGCGTGGGGCTGGCGCGCCTTCTGGGACGCCAACGGCCGCCTGGTGGTCCGCGTCCGGCGCCCGCCGCGCATCGACCCCGCGCGCCCCCTGGCGGGGATGCGGATCGCGGTGGACGCGGGGCATCCGCCCGGCGGCGCCATCGGGCCCACCGGGTACACGGAGGCGGAGGCCAACCTGGCCATCAGCAAGCACCTCGTGCGGATGCTGCGCGAGGGCGGCGCCGAGGTGCTGGAGACGCGGCCCGACACGGCGGCGGTGGAGCTGGGCGTGCGCCCCGTGCGCGCGGCGGAGTGGGACGCGCACCTGCTGGTGTCCGTGCACAACAACGCGTTCCCGGACGAGGTGAACCCGTTCGAGAACAACGGGACCAGCGTGTTCTACAACCAGCCGCAGTCGCTGGGGCTTGCCCGGCACGTGCACCGCGAGCTCATCCGCGAGATCGGCCTGCGCGACCTGGGGATTGCGCGGGCGGACCTGGCGCTCGTGCGGCCCACGTGGATGCCCAGCATCCTGAGCGAGACCATGTTCCTGATGATCCCGCAGCAGGAAGCCGCCCTGCGTGATCCCGCCGTGCAGGCGCGCATTGCGCGGGCGCACGTGCGGGCCATCGAGGCGTTCCTGCGGGAGCGGGCCGCGGGGCGCACGGGCGGGGACCCGGCGGGGCGCTGATTTCGGGCGCGGGCTGAGGGGCGGAGGCGCCGGGGTTCGTCGCGGAACGGCGGAACGGCGGGGGACAGGTTACAGGGGACAGCCGGCAACGGCGGGGTGGGGCGGTAGGAAGGCGGAATGTGGCGAGGGAGGCGAATTCCCCGTCGCTGCGCGACGGGAGGCCCTCTCCCCCGACCGCCTTTTTGCTCGTTCCTCGCAACGGCGGTCGACCCCTCCCCCAACTTCGGGGGAGGGGTGAGAACGGGCGAGATCCAGCATCGTGGCCGGATCGCGCGTCAGCGCGGTTCTCCCCCTCTCCGCGAGGAGCGAGCGGTGACGGGGCCGGGGGGAGGGGCGGGCTGCTTCCGGCGCGGACCATCCATGTCTGGATGAACCGCAGTTCCTCACCTCCCCCGCGAAGCGGGGGAGGTCGCGAGCTATCGAGCGGGTGGGGGCCCTCGCGCGAGCAGGATCTCCCCTATCCCGGCAAGATCTTCGCGGTCCGGTCCAGCGGGCCCCGGCCGGCAGCATCCATCGCATCACGTCGGATCACGTCGCATCACATCCATCCAGCACACGATCGCATGACCCGCCTTGGGGCCGTACGCCTCGCGCTGTCCGCACTTGCCGCCGCGGCGCTTTCCGCCGGCCGCGTCCACGCACAGGTGGCGCCGGACGCGCGGTGGTACACGTTCGATACGCCGCACTTCCAGGTGCACTACGAGCAGGGGCTGGAAGACCTGGCCCGCCGCGCCGCCGCCCGCGCCGAGGAAGCCCGCGAAGCCCTGGGCCAGGCGCTCGTCCCGGCGCCGCGCGGCCGCGTGCACCTCGTGATCGCCGACAACCTGGACTACGCCAACGGGCTCGCGAACGTCTTTCCGCGCAACCGCGTCATCGTCTACGCGCACGCGCCGGTGGAGGAGCCGTCGCTGGCGTACGGGTACGACTGGATGGAGCTCGTCGTGAGCCACGAGCTGGCTCACGTGCACCACCTGGACTACGCCAGCGACTTCATTCGCGGCCTGCGCGTCGTCTTTGGCCGGGCGCCGTTCCTGTTCCCCAACACCACCGTCCCGCAGTGGACCACGGAGGGGCTGGCTACGTACCTGGAGTCGCGGCTCACGGGCGCCGGGCGCGTGCACGGCAGCTACCACGAAATGGTGCTGCGCACGGCCATGCTCGAGGGCCGCTTCTTCTCCATCGACCGCGCCACCGGCCGGCCCACCACGTGGCCCGGCGGCAACACGGCGTACGTCTACGGCTCCATGTTCGAGGACTACCTCGCCGACCGCTACAGACCGGAGCGCACGGCGGCGTTCGTGCGCGAGGTGGGCGGCCGCTGGGTGCCGTACTTCACGGACGACGCCGCGCGCGAGGCGTACGGCGTCACGTTCTCCCGTGCCTGGCGTGAATGGAGCGATTCGCTGCGCATCGCCTATGCGGCGCAGGCGGACTCGCTGCGCGCGGACGGGCTGACGGAGCCGGAGCTGCTCACGCGCGAAGGGCGATACACGAGCTGGCCGCGCTACTCGCCGGACGGGTCCGTCATCGCGTTCGCCACGTCCACGGGGCGCGACGACCCGGCCACGCGGCTTATCCACGCGGACGGACGCATCCAGCACCTGGCCAAGCGAACGACCCTGGGCCCCATCAGCTGGCGGGCGGATGGAAGCGCCATCGTCACCTCGCAGCGGGAGGCCGTGGATCCGTATCGCCAGTTCGAGGACCTGTACGCCGTGGACCGGGAAGGTGACCAGGACCGGCTGACCCGCGCCGCGCGGTTGACGGAGCCGGACGTGGCGCGAGACGGGCGGATGGTGGCCGTGCGCGTGGGCGGGGCGTGGAACGCGCTGGTGATGACGGACGGGGACGGGCGCGTGATCCGCGCGCTGGCGGAGAGCACGCCGGACGTGAACTGGGCCAACCCGCGGTGGTCGCCGGACGGGTCGCGCGTGGCCGTCACGCGCTGGCGCACGGGCGGGTGGCACGACGTGGTGGTGATGGACACAGCGGGCCGCGTCGTCCGCGAGGTGACGGCGGACCGCGCGCTGGACATGACCCCCGCGTGGTCGCCGGATGGCCGATACGTCGTCTTCGCGTCGGACCGGACGGGCATCCCCAACCTGTTCGCGTACGAGGTGGATGCGAATCGGCTGATGCAGGTCACCAGCGTGCTGACGGGCGCGTATCAGCCGGACGTGTCGCCGGACGGGCGGTGGATCGCGTTCGCGTGGTACCGCGCGGACGGCTTTCACATCGCCCGCATCCCGTTCGATCCGGAGACGTGGCGCGCCGCCCCGCCCGTCCGCGCGGAGGCCGCGGGCCCCGGGCCGGACCCCGCGCGCTACCAGGTGACGGCCGGCGGCCCGTCGCGGCCGTACGCGCCGTGGAAGACGCTTCCGCCCACGTCGTGGAGCCCCAGCTACGCGGACCGCGACGAGCTGGGGCACGGCTTCGGGATCGCCATCGCGGGGTCGGACGTCGTCAACCGGCACAACTACGCGGCGGAGGCCACCGTCTACGACCAGGACGGGCGGTTCGATGGGCTGGCGGCGTACCTCTACGCGGGGCTGGGGCAGCCGGTGATCGGCGGGTCCGTCTTCCAGGACTGGGACGTGGCCCTGGGCGCGGGCCGCTGGGCGCGGGGGGACGGCACGCGCATCGAGTCGGCGCTGCTGGAGCGCGAACGCTCGGCCTCCGTCGTGGCGACGTGGACGCGGCCGCGCTTTCGCTCGCGCTGGTGGATGAGCACGGGCCTGAACGTGCGCCGCCGCCACTTCGTCCTCGCGGACCCGGAGCTGGCGCCGGACGTGGCCGCGCCGGAGCTGGCGCCCGACGTGGGCGCCGTGCTGACGGTGGGCCGGTCGACCATGCGGACGTACGAGTTCTCCGTGACCCCGGAGGAGGGGTGGCTCACGGCGGTGACGGTGGAGGGCCGTCGCTACACGCGCGCGCTCACGCCGGGCGAGGACGTGCGGGGCTACGTGCGCGTGGCGGGCCGCACGCAGGCGTTCCGGCCGCTGCCCTGGGGCGGGTTCGCGCGCCACGTGCTGGCGGCGCGGGTGCTGGCCGCGGCGGACGTGGGATCGCGCAGCCCCGGCTTCAGCGTGGGGGGGCTGTACGGGGGCGGCGTGGGCGCGCCGCTCTCGGCGGGGCTGGGGATTGGCGGGGAGCTGGACTTTCCCGTGCGCGGCTACGGCGAGGGGGCGCAGTTTGGCGACCGGGCCGTGGCGGGGAGCGTGGAGTATCGCTTTCCCATCGCGCTGGTGGAGCGCGGATACCGGCTGGTGCCGCTGTTCCTGGACCGCGTGTGGGGAACGGCGTTCGCGGACGGGGGCGCGGCGTGGTGCCTGGATGACTGCCCCACGGTGCTGTCGCCCCAGCGCGAGGGGCGTCCCGTGTTCTCCGTGGGCGCGGAGCTGGGCGGCGACCTGACGATCTTCTACTTCGGCGGCGTGCAGGTGATGGGCGGCGTAGCGCTTCCGCTGTCGGAAGTGCGTGCGACGACGGGAGACTACCGGCCGGATCCCGAGCTGTACGTGCGGTTTGGGCGGGCGTTTTGAGCGGGGACTGCGGGCGGGGGAGCGCATCGCGCGGGTGAGGATGGGCTGCGGCTCGGCTGAGCGCCCCCCATCCCCGGCCCTTCCCCCATAAACGGCATGGGGGAAGGGAGATCGGGAGACCCTGCGGAAGGTCGGCCGTCTGCCGGCCCGCGGAGGGCCCCCACCCCCCGACCCCCTGCCCCCGCTTCGCGGGGGAGGGGGAGAACTTCCCTGCGCGAGGCGGGCTGCCTTCCCTCTGGGACCCACCTCCCTCCCCCACGCAGTTTGTGGGGGAGGGTCGGGGAGGGGGGCGCCCCGCGCGCCGCGCGAACTCCCCCCTCGTGCACGAGTGCGGTGCCGTTGCTTCCGCACTTCCGCACTTCCGCACTTCCGCACTTCCGCACTTCCGCACTTCCGCACTTCCGCACTTTCGCACTTCCGCACTTTCGCACTTTCGCACTTTCGCACTTTCGCACTTTCGCACTTTCGCACTCCCGTACTCCCGCACTAACGCACTTTCTTCAACGACTCCGGCTTGTGGGCGGCTTCCTTGCCGCTGGCGTCGCTCTTTACGAGGAACTCGGGGTTCTCCGCGGACGCGGCGACCTTGTGCCCCTTGACGTGCGTCTCGTGCGTTAGCTTCTTCACTACGCGCCCGCGCGTCTTGCCCTGCGGCGTGTTCCACTCGACCTTGTCTCCACGCTCCAGATCCTTGGCCATCCTCGCCTCCTTGCCGGGGTGAGCCCCCGCCGCGCGGCAAGCCCCGTACCGCGTTGTGCAAACCCTGTACGCCCATCGCCCTTCCGGCGCGTCCGCGCCCCGGCCGTCCACCGCTGTATCCGCAGTCGCCATGCACTCCACCACACCCGACGCGCCGCCCGCCGAGCGCATCCCCGCGCCCCCGGCCGCCGAGCCCGCGCTCCCCGAGACCTCGCCCCACGAGCCGTCCGTGCGGCCCTGGGAGCTGGAGCTGCTCATCTCCGGCGCCGTCGTCTTTTCGCTCCTGCAGCTGCCGGCCCAGGTGGACCACTGGTTCGCCGGCGTGGAGCCGCACCTGGCCGGGCGCACCTTTCTCGGCGTGTTCATGCTGTACACGTACGTTAAGCTCATCCTGTACACGCTCATCACCTGCTTCGTGCTGCACCTGGTGATGCGGGCGTACTGGGTGGGGCTCATCGGGCTGGAAAGCGTGTTTCCGCAGGGCGTGCGCTGGGGCGATTCGTCGTACGGGCCCGTGATGACGGAGGTGTACCGCGAGCGCATGGGGCGCCTGCAGCCAAAAATCGACGCGGCGGACCGCTTTTGCAGCATCCTGTTTCCGCTCGCGTTCACGGTGGTGATGCTGTTCTTTTTCTCCATTGCCGTCGTGGGGCTGGCGGCGGGGCTGGCGTTCGGCATCTCGCGGCTGCTGTTTCACGGCCAGTACATGGACCGCGTGCTGATGGGCATCTTTGCCGTCTCGCTGGGCGTGCCCGTGACCGTGTGGATCCTGGACCGCGCGTTCGGCGCGCGCGTGCGGCCCGGCGAGCGCGGGCACCGTGCCCTGCGCCGCGCGTCGGTGGTGGCGTACTACATGA
>NZ_DASURI010000641.1:0-17133 GCF_036280135.1 Longimicrobium sp. | reverse complement strand
CATCCAGGGCAACGTGGAGATGCTGCTGCTGGAGGTGCCGCAGGCGGGCGTGGTGCGCGAGGACCTCATGGAGATCAAGCGCGCGGCCACCCGCGCGGCGTCGCTCACGCGGCAGCTGCTGGCGTTCAGCCGCAAGCAGATGCTCACGCCCAAGGTGCTGGACCTGAACGCCGCCGTCCGCGAACTGGAGCGCATGCTGGGCCGGGTGATCGGCGAGGACGTGCAGCTGGAGACGCGGCTGAACGCCGATGCCGCGGCCGTGCGGGCGGACCCCGGGCAGCTGGAGCAGGTGGTGCTCAACCTGGCCGTGAACGCCCGCGACGCCATGCCCCGGGGCGGCGTGCTGCGCATCGAGACGCGCGAGGTGCGGCTGGACGAGACCGATGCCGCCCGCTACCCCTATCCCGTGGACCCCGGCCACTACGTGCGGCTCACGGTGAGCGACACGGGCGTGGGGATGTCGCCGGAGGTGCTGGCGCGCGTCTTCGAGCCGTTCTTCACCACCAAGGAGCCGGGCCGGGGCACGGGGCTGGGCCTGTCCACGGTGTACGGCATCGTCAAGCAGAGCGGCGGCTACGTGTGGGCCGAGAGCGAGGAGGGCCGCGGCTCGTCGTTCCGCGTGTACCTGCCCCTGGTGCGCGAGGAGCCGGACCGGCCCGAGCCGCAGCCGGAGCCCGCCCCGTCGGCCCGGGCGGGGGGCGTGGTGCTGCTGGTGGAGGACGAGGAGGGGGTGCGCAGCCTGTCGCGCCGCATCCTGGAGCGGCGGGGCTACACGGTGCTGGCCGCCAGCAACGCCGCCGAGGCGCGGGCGCTGTTCTCGGGCAACGGCAGCCGCGTGGACCTGCTGCTGACGGACGTGGTGATGCCGCACGAGAGCGGCCGCGAGCTGGCCGAGGCGCTGCTGCCCCTGCAGCCGGACCTGCGCGTGGTGTTCATGTCCGGCTACACGGACGACGCGCTCATCCGCCACGGCGTGCTGGAGGACCGCTTTCGCCTGCTGGAAAAGCCGTTCGCCCCCGAGGGCCTGGCCCGCGTCGTGGCCGAGGCGCTGGAGACGTAGGCTCCCGCGGCGGGACGGGAACGACGAGGCTCACACGGCGCCTTCGGCGAACGGGGTCAACGGTAACTGCAAACGACTGAAGCAGTAACCGTTGATCCCGTTCGCGAAGCGCCGTGTGAGAATCGGTTTTCAGCCCGCGTCCACCTGGCCCGTCAGGCGCTCGTAGACGCGGCGGCGGATGCGGGTCATGTCCACCTCCTGCTTGGGCGTGTAGACGCGGTTGGTCAGCAGCACCATCCACGTCCCCGAGCGCGGGTCCATCCACAGCGCCGTGCCCGTGGAGCCCGTGTGGCCAATTCCGTACACGTCCTTGCACGCCACCGGGTCCTTGACCTTGCCCTCGCGGCAGTAGGTCACCCACCCCAGGGCAAAGCTCCCCGCGCCCGGCTGCGGCGCCAGGAACGTGCGGATGGTCTCCTCCCGCAGCACGCGCACGTTCCCCAGCCGTCCCCCGTTGGCCATCATGGCCGCGAACCGCCCCAGGTCCGCCGCCGTGCTGAACAGCCCCGCGTTGCCCGCGCGGCCGTTGAGCGCGCGGCCGATCTCGTCGTACGAGCCGCCCGCGTACGGCTCGCCCGTGCTCAGGCGCAGCGTGGGCGCGCAGCGGGTGCACCCCCGCGCGGGCGAGAACCGCGTGTCCTGCATCCCCAGCGGGTTCCACACCCGGCGCTGCAGCAGGCGCTCCAGCGGCTCGCCCGCCGCGCGCTCCGCCGCCGTCCACAGCAGCACGAAGCCGATGTCGGAGTACAGCACCTCGTCGCCCGGCTCCAGGGCCAGCGGCCGCGTGATGAGGTAGCGACGCACGTCGGCCGGCGGCGCGTCCATGTTGATGTTTGCGGCGCCCGCGCGCAGGCCGGCCGTGTGCGTGAGCAGCTGGCGGATCGTCACCGTGCCCTTGTCGCCGCCGGAGAACTCCGGCACGTAGCGCGACACGCGGTCGCCCAGGCGCATCTTGCCGTCCTCCACCAGCAGCATCACCGCCGTGGTGGTGGCGACGGCCTTGGTGAGCGAGGCCAGGTCGTACAGCGTGTGCTCGGGGTCCACGAAGTCCGCCTCGTCCGTCCACCCCACGCGGCCCATGCCGGACAGGTGCACCCGCTGCCCCCGCACGCCCACGGCCAGTGCCGCGCCGGGAAACGATCCCAGCTCGATCTGCCGGCGAATAACCGCTTCGGCCGTGCGGATGCGCTCCTGCTCGAAGACGACCGGCGCCTCCGCCGTCGCCGCCTCGGCCTCCACCCGCGCGCCGCCGGCGGGGCTGGTGGGGTCCGAGCACGCCGACGCGTACATCCCCGTGGCCGTCGCCATCGCCACCAGGGGAATCAGCCAGCCGTTTCGCCTCGTCCGTTCGTACTCCATCGTCGCTCGTCTCCCGCTCGGGGGTAGAACTGCGCTACGATGGTACAGGGCAAGTCCTGTTCCCGTATCAGCTTAGCCGGAAATTCCGGTCGATCTGCCGAGTTCGGCGGATCAGCCGGATGCCTGTCCGCCCCATCCGCGTCCCGGTGGTCCGCCGTTTGACGCGAGGGGCCGGGCGTCCGATCTTGGTCGCCTGGACTCACCCTGAACACCGACGCACGGACCGATGAAGCTGCGCGCACTGCTGCCGCTGACCGCCGCCGCGACGCTCCTGTGGAGCACGCCGGCCCACGCCTGGGACGAGCTGGGACACCGCGTGGTGGCCCGCATTGCCTGGGACCACATGACCCCCGCCGCGCGCCAGAACGCCGTCCGGCTGCTGCAGGCCGCGCCGCCCGCCTCCGGCATCGCCGAGCTCATGCCGCAGACGGGCACGATGGAGGAGCGGCAGCGCGAGTGGTTCGTGTGGGCCGCCGTGTGGGCGGACATGATCCGCGACCGTGACCACGCCGGCGCCCGCTACGCCCACGCCGACTGGCACTACGTCAACTTCTTCTGGGAGCAGATGCCGGACGGCACGCGCCGCGACCGGCCCGACCTGCCCCGCGCGGGCTTTCTCATCGACCAGATGGAGCGGATCGGCACCACGCTGGGCAACCCCAGCGTGCCGGATTCCGCCAAGACCATCGACCTGATGTGGGCGCTGCACCTGGCAGGCGACGCGCACCAGCCGCTGCACAACAACGCGCGCATCACCCCGCAGGACCCCGAGGGCGACCGCGGCGGCAACAGCTTTCGCCTCGCGGGGCTGTATCCGATGACCAACCTGCACTCCCTGTGGGACGGCCTGGTGGGCTTCTCCATGCCCTGGTCGCCCGCGGACCGCTCCGAGGCGGACTACGTGGGGAGCATCGCCCGGCGCATCGCGGCCCAGTACCCGCAGTCGCGCATGCGCGGCCAGATCGAGCCCGGGGAGTTCGAGGAGTGGTCGCGCGAGGGGTTCCGCGTGGCGCAGCGCGTGGCGTACACGGGCATCGTCCGCGACCAGCGCGCGCCCGCCAGCTACCGCGCGTCAGCCTGGAACGCCGCCGAGCCGCGCCTGGCCCTGGCCGGCTACCGCCTGGCCGACCTGCTGAACCGCACGCTGGGCAGCTGATCGCCCGGACGTAAACCGAACTGCTTCTCACGCAGAGGGAGCAGAGGCAGCAGAGTACCCCGGTTCCGCGCGGAGCCGGGGTGCTCTGCGTTTGGGGCCGACCTCACGATCCCGGGTGTGACCGAAACGTTACGTTCGTTGCGAATCCCGGCTGCTGCCGGCAGCGTAGTTCCGCGCGTAAAAAGACGAGAGAAGAAACCACGCACGAGGAGAAACGCGTGAGTACACTGCCGACGGCCGGCTACCCGCACGACCCCCCGCTCCGGGCTCGCATCCAGGCATTTTCGCCGGACGAGCCCGGTGTCGTTTTCCCCTTCAGCGCGCGGCTGGCACGCGAGAACGGCTGGACCCGCGCCTTTGCGCAGCGGGTGATGGAGGAGTACCGCCGCTTCGTGTACCTGGCCATGACGGCCGGGCACCCCGTGACGCCCTCCGTGGAGGTGGACCAGGCGTGGCACCTGCACCTCACCTGCACGCGGTCGTACTGGGAGGAGATGTGCGGCCGCGTGCTGGGCCGCCCGCTGCACCACGATCCCACCCGGGGCGGCCGCGCGGAGAGCGACAAGTTCGTGGACTGGTACGCCCGCACGCTGGACAGCTACCGGCGCGCCTTTGGCCACGCGCCGCCGACGGACGTCTGGCCTTCCCCGGCGGAGCGGTTCGCGCCGGCCGGACGCATCCGGCAGGTGTCCGATGCCACGCACTGGGTCCTCCGCAAGCCGCGCCTGCCCCGCCGGTTGGCTGCGGCGGTCGCCATCGGAGCGCTCCTGACCGTCGCCGCCTGCACGGCGGGTGAGGTACAGCCGCAGACGTTTCTGACCGTGGCCGTCCTCGCCGCCGTCTTCGGAGGCGCCGTCCTCTCCAGCGCCCGCCGCGGCACGTCGCGCGGCGCCCCGGCCGCGCGCAGGCGTGGCTCGTCCGCCTTCGGGAGACGCGGGAGCGCGGCGGGCGGAACGGGTTATGGGGGCAGCGGTTGGGACGGCGGCGACTCGGACCCCGGCTGGGGCGGCGGCGGGGGACACTGCGCGGACGGCGGTGGCGGAGACTGCGGCGACGGTGGGGGAGGAGACGGCGGGGGTGGCTGCGGCGGCGGATGCGGAGGGTGCGGTGGATGAGCGGAATCACCGGCGGGCGCGTGCGAATGAGCATGCGCCCGCCCTCTCGTTTTCGGGCACCGCGCGGATGCCGGTCCGGGACGCGGCGGTCCCGTTCGGATCGCTCTCATCCGTCCACATGTCGGCTTCCCCATGTGCCGTCCGGGCGGGCGTAAACTCGCTTCCGGAGGGGGCTTGTGCGATCCGGTCCTCGGGTGTACACATTGTCCCGGCGATGCGACGACGATCCCCCGGACGGGAGGTGCGCGATGCGGCTGCTCGCGGTGTTTCTGCTGTTCCTGGCGTTCGCGGCGGCGGTGCCCGCGGCGCTGGATGCGTTCCAGGCCGGCGCGCCGCTGGCGGACGCGCGCACCGTGCTGCGCGAGGTGGCGCGGGCGCAGACGGAGTACCGCGCGGCGCACGGCCGCTACACGGCGTCGCTACGGGCGCTAGGGTTGCGCCGCCCGGCGGACGTGGACGTGCGCATCACCGCGGAGGGCGGGGGCGGATACGCCGCCGTGGCCGTGGCGGACGGGGAGGAGTGCGCCCTCTACCACGGCACGGCGTCCCCGCCGCGGAGCTATGCGCGCACGGCGGGGCTCATCGCCTGCCGCGCGCGGTGACGGGCGGATTGGCGCGGCGGGGACGCGGGCGATAGCATCAGCACCGGCCGCATCCATCCCCCGCGACGGACGATCCATCGTGTTCGGATTTCTGAAGAGGCGCCGCCGCGCGCGCATCCGCCAGCAGCCGTTCCCGCCGGCGTGGCTGGCCATCATCGAGCGCAACGTGCCCATGTACGCCCGCCTTTCGCCGGACGACCAGGCGGAGCTGCGGCGCAAGGTGCTGGTGTTCGTGGCGGAGAAGAACTTCGAGGGTGCAGGCGGGCTGGAGATGCGGGACGAGGTGCGCGTCACCATCGCCGCGCAGGCGTGCATTCTCCTGCTGCGCCTGGATGACGACGAGTACTATCCGCGGCTCCGGTCCATCGTCGTCTACCCGGATGCGTACCGGGTGCCGGGCCAGCAGCGCGACGGGGCCGTCGTCGCGGGCGACGCCGTGCACCTGGGCGAGTCGTGGCAGCACGGGGCGGTGGTGCTGGCGTGGAACAGCGCGCGTCGCGGCGCGGTGGACCCGCGCGACGGCAAGAACGTGATCCTGCACGAGTTCGCCCACCAGCTGGACCAGGAGGACGGCGCGGCGGACGGCACGCCGGAGCTGGAGGCGTGGGCCTGCTACGCGCCATGGGGGCGCGTGCTCAGCGAGCACTACCTGGCGCTGCGCAAGGTGGCCGGCCGGGGCGGCAAGGCGGTGCTGGACACGTACGGTGCCACGAACGAGGCGGAGTTCTTCGCGGTGGCCACGGAGGCGTTCTTCGAACGTCCCGCGCTGCTGCAGGCGCGCCACCCGGACCTGTACGAGGAGCTTGCGCGCTACTTCAACCAGGATCCCGCCGCTCCGGCCAGGCGGGACTGATGGTATGAAGCAGGACCGGCCTGACGCCTTTCGGCGCCATGCGCACTAGCATCATCCTGAGGAGCCGCCGCGCGAACTCCGCTCGGGCGTGATCCACGGCGGCGACGAAGGATCTTGTCCGCGAGACTCGGGGCCAGGCTCCCTCGCATGATCTCTCCTGTCGCGTGTCGAGACGTGGGTCACTCCGTCTCGCAAGAAGCGTCATCCTGAGGAGCCGCCGCGCAAAGTCTGCCCGGGCGTGATCCATGGCGGCGACGAAGGATCTTGTCTGCGAGACTCGGAGCCAGCCTCCGCGCGCGGTCTCTCCCGCCGCGCTTCGGATGAACGCGCGTGAGGCGAACCCGGAAGCCGCTGCCACCAGCGAGAGTGAGCAGGGGAATGCATTGCGTTTACATTCTCGCCAGCGCGAAGCGGGTGCTCTACGTCGGGATGACGAACGACCTGCGACGCCGTTTGTACGAGCACAAGACAGGCGCGATCCCGGGATTCACCGCGCGCTACAACATCGATCGGCTCGTCCATTATGAGTGCACGTCCGATCCGAACGCTGCCATCCGACGAGAGAAGCAGTTGAAAGGGTGGAAGCGTGAGCGGAAGGTCGAACTGATTGCGGCAGGGAATCCGGAATGGGATGATCTCTCGGATCAGGTCGGGCTCCTCGGAAGGGCGAGGCGCGTGTGCTGAGCTCCGCGCGCGAGAGCCGGCTCCGAGTCTCGCACACAAGATCCTTCGGTCGCGCCAAAGACCCGTGTGAGTTCATGTTATGCGCGGCGCTCCCTCAGGATGACGCTGCTTGGGCGCCATTGAGCAGGTCGGCCACCCAGCCAGGGATGACGCATCTTTGGTGTCGATCATGGAAGCAGAAGCGTAATCGAGTGCGAAATTCCAGCGAAGAGATCAGGACGACGGACGGCGGCGAGACAGTTAGCGTTGGGACCATGATCCTTACGCGCGACCACATGCTGCAGCGGTTCTACGCCCGCGACCGCGCCAGCAACGGCCGATTCATCACGGGCGTCTTGACGACGGGCATCTACTGCCTGCCGAGCTGCACGGCGCGCAAGCCGCTGCCCGAGAACGTGCGCTTCTTCGCCACGCGCGACGACGCGCGCTCCGCCGGCCTGCGCCCCTGCCGAAGGTGCCGGCCGGACGACTTCTACCAGCAGTACGACCCGGACGTGCACCTGCTGGAGACGCTCGCGGCCGACATCCGCCGCGATCCGTCCGCCTTTACGGACGCCGCGGCCATGGTCGCCCGGTCCGGCATCGGCACGACCAAGCTGAACGCGCTGTTCCGCCAGCACTTTCACACCACGCCCGCCGGGTTCCTGGCGCGCGAGCGGGTGGCAGCGGCGTGCGCGGCCCTGGCGGACGGGCGCACGGTGACGGACGCGGCGTACGCGGCGGGCTACGAGAGCCTGTCCGCCTTCCACCTGAACTTTCGCCGGCACACGGGGCTCACGCCCGGCGAGTACCGCGCGCTGGGCACCGCGCCGGCGTTCACGCTGGCCCTGCCGGACGGCTTTCGCGCCGAGGCCGTGCTGGACTACCTGGGCCGCGACCCCAACAGCCCGGTGGAGCGCGTCCGCGGGAGCGAGCTGGCGAAGGGCATCCTGCTCGGCGGCGCGCCCGCGAGGCTGCGGCTGGCCTTCGCAAACGGCGCGGCGCACTGCACCGTCGAGGCGGAGCGGACCGTCGGCGCGGGGGAGATGCGCGAGGCGCACGCGGCCGCCGTGCGGATGCTGGGGCTGGCGAGCGAGCCGGGCGCGTTCGAGCGGCACCTGGGCCGCCGTCCGGAGCTGGCGCGGCTGGTGGAGCGCCGTCCCGGGCTGCGCCTGCCGCAGACGGCGGACGCGTGGGAGTGCCTGGTGTGGACCATCGTGGGCCAGCAGGTGAACCTGCCCTTTGCCTTCGCGCTGCGTGGCGTGATCGCCGAGTTGGCCGGGGAGCCCGCGGGGGACGGGCTGCGGGCGCACCCCACGCCGGAGGCCGTCGCGCGGCTGGAGTACGCGGACCTGACCAGCCGTCGCTTTTCGCGCCGCAAGGCCGAGTACGTGATCGACACGGCGCGGGCTATCGCCGAGGGCACGCTGCGCATCGACGGCGGCGAGCGGGAGATGGCGCCCGCGCTGGAGCGCCGCCTGCTGGACGTGCGCGGGCTGGGTCCCTGGTCCGTGGCGTACCTGATGATGCGCGGCTACGGCTTCGCGGACTGCGTGCCGGTGGGCGACGCGGGGCTTACCGCCGCGCTGCAGCGCTTCTTCGATCTGGATCACCGGCCGGGCCCGGCGGAGACGCGGGTGCTGATGGAGCCGTTCGCCCCGTTCCGCAGCCTGGCCACCTACCACCTCTGGACGAGCCTGGGAGACCCGCAATGAACGCATACACCGACACGCTGACGAGCCCCATCGGCACGCTTACCGTCGTGGTGAACGGCGACGGCGCCCTCACGCACGTCCTGTTCGAGGGCCAGTCGCCGCCGGCCGGCGCGCAGGCGGATGCCGACCGCTGCGCCGCCGCCGTCACGCAGCTGCGCGAGTACTTCGCGGGCGAGCGCACGGACTTCGACCTGCCGCTGGCGCCCGCCGGCAGCGCGTTCCAGCGGCAGGTGTGGGACGAGCTGCAGCGCGTGGGGTACGGTGCCGTGACGGACTACCGGGGCCTGGGCGGGCGCATCGGCCGGCCGCACGCGGCCCGCGCCGTGGGCCGGGCCAACGCCACGAACCCGATTCCGATCATCATCCCCTGCCACCGCGTAATCGGCGCGAACGGCAGCCTCACGGGGTACGCGGGCGGGCTGGAGGCCAAGCGCCTGCTGCTGGAGCTGGAGTCGCGCGCGGCCGCCGCCGTCGCCGCCTGATCCCGCGCGGGGTATCTTGCGGGCGGACGCGGCACGGGAGGCCGCGTCCGCGTCCTCTTCCATCCGACGACCTGATGTTCGCGATCGACCTGCCCCAGCGCGCGGACGCGTTCCGCCGCATGCACCAGCCGGATGCCGGCCGCATCCTCGTCCTGCCCAACGCGTGGGACGCCATGAGCGCGCGCCTCATCGAGGACGCGGGCGCGCGCGCCATCGCCACCACCAGCGCGGGCGTGGCGTGGTCGCTGGGCCGCACGGACGGCGAGGGCCTCACGCGCGACCAGATGATCAACGCCGTGGAGCGCATTGCCCGCGTGCGCGTGCCCGTGACGGCGGACGTGGAGCGCGGCTACGGCGACGGTACCCCCGCCGACGTGGCCGAGACGGTGCGCCGCGTGATCGGCGCGGGGGCCGTGGGCATCAACCTGGAGGACGGCACCGGCGGCCCCGCGCTGGTGGACGCGGGTGAGCAGGCGGCGCGCATCGCCGCCGCGCGCGAGGCCGCCTCCGCCGAGGGCGTGGAGATCTACGTCAACGCGCGCATCGACACGTACCTGGCGCAGGTGGGCGCGCCGGAGGGCCGCCTGGACGAGACGGTGCGCCGGGCGAAGGCGTACGCGGGCGTGGGCGCGGACGGCGTGTTCGTCCCCGGTGTGGTGGACGCGGAGACCATCCGCGCGCTCGTTGGCGCCGTGGGCGTGCCGCTGAACGTGATGGCCGGCCGCGGCGGCGGCCCGTCCACCGCGGAGTTGCAGGCGCTGGGTGTGGCGCGCGTGAGCGTGGGGCCGGCGCTCACGCTGGCCGTGATGGCGCAGGTCCGTCGCGCCGCGGCCGAATTGCTGGAGCAGGGCACGTACGAGGCGATGCAGGGCGGGATGGCCTTTCCCGAGGCGAACTCCCTCTTCGCCCGCGCCGGCCGGGAGGCGTAGTGCGGGATCCGAAGGAGACCGATCCGGCGCATCCGCCGGAGGCAACGCTGGACCCGGCGGACTGGGACGCGTTTCGCGCGCTGGCCCACCGCATGGTGGACGACACGGTGGAGTACCTGGCCACGCTGCGGGAGCGCGCGCCCTGGCAGCCCATGCCCCCCACGGTCCGCGACGGTTTCGACGAGCCGCTGCCGCGCGTCGGGGAAGGGGAGGCGGCGGCGTACGAGCAGTTCCGCGCGCGCGTCCAGCCCTATCCCAACGGCAACCTGCATCCCCGCTTCTGGGGCTGGGTGCAGGGCAACGGCACGCCGCTGGGGATGATGGCGGACATGCTGGCCGCGGCCATGAACCCGCACCTGGCCGGCTTCAACCAGGCGCCGGCCCGGGTGGAGCACCAGGTGATCCGCTGGCTGGCGCAGCTGATGGGATTTCCCGCGGACGCCGGCGGGGTGCTGGTCACCGGCGGGACGATGGCCAACCTGCTGGGGCTGAACGTGGCGCGTCACGCGCGCGCCGGCTGGGACGTGCGCAAGCTGGGGATGGAGGGCGGCCCGCGGCTCACCGTCTACGGCGCGTCCGAGACGCACGGGTGGATCCGCAAGGCCGTGGAGCTGATGGGGATGGGCCATCGTTCCTATCGACCGGTCGCGGTGGACGAGGCGTATCGCATCGACCTGGACGCGCTCGCGGCCGCCGTGCGCGAGGACCGCGCGGCGGGGCATCGTCCCCTGTGCGTCATCGGCACGGCGGGGACGGTGAACACGGGCGCGACGGACGACCTCGCCGCGCTGGCGGACTTTTGCGCGGCGGAAGGGCTGTGGTTTCACGTGGACGGCGCGTTCGGCGCGTGGGCGTATACGTCCGACGCGCTCCGGCCGATGGTGGCCGGGATGGAGCGCGCGGACTCGCTCGGCTTCGACCTGCACAAGTGGGGATACCTGCCGTTCGAGTGCGCCTGCGTGCTCGTGCGTGATCCCGCGCTGCACCGCGCCGCCTTCGCGTCCGCGGCGCCGTACCTGGCCGTATCGGAGCGCGGCGTCACGGCGGGCGGGCTGCCCTTCGCCGACCGCGGCGTGGACCTGACGCGCGGCTTCAAGGCACTCAAGGTGTGGATGTCGTTCAAGGCGCACGGGGTGGATGCCCTCGTGCGGCTGGTGGAGCAGAACGTGGCGCAGGCGCGGTACCTGGCCGCGCGCGTGGAGGCCAGCCCGTCGCTGGAGCTGGTGGCGCCCGTGCCGCTGAACGTGGTCTGCTTTCGCTACGCGCCGGCGGACCTGCCCGAGGCGGCGCGCAACGCCGTGAACGAGGAGATCCTGCTGCGCCTGCAGGAAGGCGGCATCGCCGTCCCGTCCGGGACGACGCTCGGCGGCCGGTTCGCCATCCGCTGCGCCATCGTGAACCACCGCAGTCGCCGGGCGGATTTCGACGCGCTGGTGGAGGCCGTGGAGCGCATCGGGCGGGAGGTGGTGGAGGGGCGGTAGGCGGGAAGGGGGAAGAGCTTCGGAAATGAGCCGGGCTCCAGCCGGAGCGAATGAATTCGCCGCTGGAAAGGCGCGAAGTCCGCCTGCGCGGACTGGTCCGTCGCGGGCGAGTGCCGTGGAGCGACACCGACCTTCCAAGTAGAAAACAACCTCCCCCGCGTAGCGGGGGAGGTCGCGAGTCGACGAGCGGGTGGGGGCCCTCGCCCGTGCCGAGGTCCCTACTTGGTACTTGGTACTTGGTACTGGCCTTACTCGATCCGGCTCAGGAAATCCAGCCGGATCATCCGGGTGCCGTGGCCCTCGAAGTCCACCTCGGCCTTGTCGCCCACGACGGCGAGCACCAGGCCCTCGCCGAACGTGCCGTGCGACACCTCGTCGCCCGTGACGATGGCGTCGGCCGGGACGGCGTCCGGCGCGAACGACTCGGCGGCGATGGCGGGCGTCTCGGCGGCGGCCGTCATCCCCTCCACCTTGGGGGCCACGCAGTTGTCGCAGTGGCCGCACGTCCACGCCTCGTCGTGCGCCTCGCCAAAGTAGGCCAGGATGAGCCGCGTGCGGCACTTGGCCGTGCGGCAGTAGCGCACCATCTCCTCCAGCTTCACGCGGTCCTGCGCGCGGCGCGTCTCGTAGTCCTGCAGCTCGCGGCTCAGGTCCGCCGCGGCCACGTCGGGCTTGAGGCGCTCCCACAGGCCGCCGCGGTGCTCGCGCACCATCCCGTGCCGCTTGAGCAGCGTAAGGACGATGCGCGCCTTGCGGCGCGGCACCTCGGCCATGTCGGCGATCTCGTCCAGGGGCCGCTTTTCCTCCAGCGCCATGCGGTTGACGATGCGCGCCGTGGCGATGGCCTCGTCCAGGTCCGGGTACTTGCCGCCCAGGAAGTAGCCCTGGACGCCGCGGTCCTCCTCGCGGTACAGGATCACGCACCGCGACGGCTCCGCGTCACGCCCCGCGCGCCCGGCCTCCTGGTAGTACGACTCCATGGAGCCCGGGAAGTGGTAGTGCACGATGAAGCGGATGTCCGGCTTGTCGATCCCCAGGCCGAACGCGTTCGTGGCGACGACGGCCTTGACCTCGCCGGCCATGAAGCGGTCCTGCGCCTCGTGCCGCTCCTTTGCGCCCAGCTTGCCGTGGTACAGGGCCAGCTTGTGCCGCTTGCCGAACTCCTCGTACAGGCGCTCGGCCTCCTTGACCGTGGCCACGTAGACGATCCCCGTCCCCTCCGCCTTGCGCAGCACCTGCTCCAAGGCCGCGTCCTTTTGCGACTCGTTGACGGTGGGCTGCACCTCCAGGAACAGGTTGGGGCGGATGAGCTCGCCCACCCAGGTGAACGGGTCGCGCATCCGCAGCTGGTGCGTGATGTCCTCGCGCACCTGCGGCGACGCCGTGGCCGTCAGCGCCAGCACGGGCGGGCGCCCCAGCCGCTCGGCGATGCCGCCCAGCATCATGTAGTCCGGCCGGAAGTCGTGGCCCCACTGGCTCACGCAGTGCGCCTCGTCCACCACGAAGAGCGACACCTCGCGGTCCAGCAGCACCTCGAAGAAGTCGCGGTCGCGAAAGCGCTCGGGCGTCAGATACAGGATCTTGCCGTCGCCGCTTTCCACGGCCTGCTCGGCCGCGCGCTTTTCGCCGGCGGACTGCGCGGAGTTGATGGTCCACGCGTCCAGGCCCAGCTCGTCCAGCTTGTCCGTCTGGTCCTTCATCAGCGCGATGAGGGGAGACACGACGACGGTGAGGCCGGGCAGCAGCAGGCCGGGAAGCTGGTAGATGAGCGACTTGCCCGCGCCCGTGGGCAGCACCACGAGCGCGTCCTGGCCGCCCATCACGGCGCGGATGGTTTCCTCCTGCCCCGGCCGGAACTCGTCCAGGGCAAAGTGCTCCTTGAGGAACGGAAGCAGGTTCGCGTTCGCGTCGGTTTGCGGCGCTGCGGTCGGCAATGCTCGTTGATGGCGCGGGGTAGATCGGCACGTCTGTGAACAAACTCCGGGAGGGGCAAGCACCGGGCCATATCGGCCACGGTGGGACGGTGGTGCAGGCGCGTCGGCACGGCGCGGGACGCTCCGGGCTGAGGTGTCCCCCGGGCAAGTCCCTGCTGTGTCAAGGTTTGAGGACGGTCGGCCACGGGCGTCCGAACCGGTCGCGGCGGTAGCAGGGGGGGCAGGAGCCCGCCAAACTGCTTGCGTTTTCGCGCGGAATCCCCACTTTGGGGGCCTGCGGGACCCACGGCGGCGTCCGGGGGCACCGGCCTTGCAAGGGACGGGGCCCTGAAGTCGCCAATCGGCAGATGTGGCAGGCTAAGCTTCCTTAGACGGAGACACGTGTGATGAACGCTGTATCTCGCAAGTTCACGGTGGCGCTCGCGGCGCTCACCGTCAGCACCGGGATGACCGGGTGCGCGTCGATGAACAACACCGAGCGCGGCGCGGCTGCGGGTGCCGGCGTGGGCGGCGCCATTGGCGCGGTGATCGGACGGCAGACGGGCGGCACGGCCCGCGGAGCCATTATCGGCGCGGTGGTGGGCGGCGCGGCGGGCGCCGTGATCGGCCGGCGGATGGACCGGCAGGCGCAGGAACTGGAGAACAACCTGCCCGCGGCAGAGGTGGAGCGCGTGGGCGAGGGCATCGCGGTGACGTTCGAGAGCGGCGTGCTGTACCCCTTCGACAGCGACCAGGTGCTTCCCGCGGGCCGTGAGAACCTGCGCCAGCTGGCCAACAGCCTGCGCAGCTACCCGGAGACGGAGGTCCTGATCGTGGGCCACACCGACAGCCAGGGCTCGGACGACTACAACATGCGCCTGAGCTACCGCCGGGCGGAGTCGGCGCGCCAGTTCCTGGTGCAGCAGGGCATCAACGGCAGCCGCATCCGCGTGGAGGGCCGCGGTGAGTCGGAGCCCGTGGCCGACAACAGCACCGACGCCGGCCGGGCGCAGAACCGCCGCGTGGAGGTCGCCATCTTCGCGAGCGAGGAGTACCGCCAGCAGATCCTGAACGAGAACCGCCAGTAGTTCGCTGGCTTTCTCGAGACGGCGGAGTTCCGCCCCGGCACCGAAGCTCGGTGCCGGGGCGGATTTTTTTAGTGCGGGAGTGCGAAAGTGCGAGAGTGCGAAAGTAACTACGCGTCCTCCGCGGTCGCGGCGGCGATGCGCAAGGCGGCGGCGGGGATGCGGCTCTCCGCGTCGTACGTGGGGTCGTAGGCGGTGAGGGCGATGGCGCCGATGCGGAGGACGGATCGCAGGATGCGGATCAAGGTCACCACGTCGTCCACGCGCAGGCCCCCGGGGGCCGCGAAGGCGTTCGCCGTACCCTCGCCCGGGTCCAGCACGTCGAGATCCACGTGCAGGTAGACCGTCCCCGTGCGCGACCGCAGGGTGTCCAGCACGGAGGACAGTCGGTGCGCGACGGCGTCGTCCGGATGACGGGGATGCCGGAGGCCGTCAGCAGCGCGTCTTCGCGCGGATCGGTGTCGCGCGTGCCCACCATGCACACGCGATCGTCCGGCACCGCACGAAGCCGGGGATGGTGCCGGCCATCTCCGTCCAGCAGCGGCCGGTGGCGATGGCGAGCGCCATCCCGTCCAGCATCCCGCTGCGCGTGGTCTCCGGCGTGTTGAAGTCGCCGTGCGCGTCCAGCCAGACGATGCCCGGCTCGTCATCCGCCAATCCGGCAAGCGTCCCCAGCGCGGACGCGCAGTTCCCCGCGAGCACGATCGGCAGGGCGCCGGCCGCGCGGGCGGCGGACACGCGCTCGCTCAGCCGCGCGGCTAGGTCGAACGTCGCGCGGATCTCCGGCACCGCCTCCGCCGCCAGCTCCACGCGCTCGGCCGACACCGTGTGGCCGGCGGCGCGCAATTGCTCCTCGAGGCCAGCGTCCAGCAGGCGATCCGGCCCCGCGCCCATCCGCCATCCGCGGATGCCGCTGTCGTACGGAACCGCGATCAGGCGAATGTCCATCGCTCGCAACTGTGTGGATGATGACAACGGATGCCGGGTCCCTGCTGCCGGTCATCTTCTGAAGCCTGTTCGCAGAGCGCGTCGGCGCGAGACAGGGCTTATCGCATTCCAGCGGCGGGTCATGCCAGTTGCGGATCTGAGCCGGTATTCGCGGCGCCCCAGCCTCGGCGAATGAATTCGCGGCTCTGACTGCGCGATGTCGGCCTTCGCCGACAGCTCCTGCCGCACGCCATCGCTGTACACAGAGGCAGCGTTCGAGCCATTGAAGAGCCGCCCCGGTGCACATGGGTTCGCCTGTGCTGGGGCAGTCCGCGCAGGCGGACTTCGCGACTTTCCAGCGGCGAATTCATTCGCTCCGGCTGAGAGACGGCCTCACCGGATCAGATCCGCAATCGGCATCATCCGCTGAGGCTGGGGCTCAGCCCTCTGGCTCCGTCTCGCGTTTCCGCCTAACGCTCCCGCTCAGGCTGGGAGCCAGCTTCCGGCTCGAATCACGGCCGCGCCGCGAGGATCTCCAGCAGCAGCCGCGCGGCCAGGCGCGCCGTGCGCCCATCCGGATCGTAGGGCGGCGACGTTTCCATGATGTCGGCGCCCACCAGGCGCGGATCCACGGCGACGGTGCGCACGATGTCGATCATCTCCCGCGCCGTGAGGCCGCCGGTGCCGGGCGCGCTCACGCCGGGCGCGAACGCCGCATCCGCCGCGTCCATGTCGATGCTCAGGTACAGCGCGTCCGCCCCCGTCGTGGCGCGGTAGAGCGCGGCCTTGGCCACCGTCGCCGCGCCGTGCGACTGCACCTCTTCTACCGTGGACAGGCGGATGCCCTGCGCGGCCGCGAAATCCAGGTAGTAGCGCGAGTTGGCGAACCGGCGGATGCCGATCATCGTCACGTGCGCGCCGTCCAGGATGGGCGTCTCCATGGCGCGGCGGAACGGCGTGCCGCTCGACAGGTGCGCCTCGTCCTCGTACTCGCGCACGTCCAGGTGCGCGTCGATGTTCATCAGCGCCAAGCCGATGTGCGGACGCGCGTCCGCCAGCCCGCGGACGATGGAGCCCGTGATCCCGTGGTCGCCGCCCAAAAAGACGGGGAGCGCGCCGGACGCGAACACCTGCCGCGCAGCCTCCTGGACCTTTGCGTGCGCGTCGGCGCCGTTCATCTGCGGAAGCGCCACGTCGCCCAGGTCCAGCACGGGCGTGACGTCCTTCTCCCCGTCATGGCTGCCGAACGATGCCAGCGCCTCGCGGATGGCGCGTGGCCCAAAGCGCGCGCCCGGCCGCGACGGAATGCCGCCGTCGTACGGAAAACCCAGGACGACGGTGCGCCCGTCCAGCGGCTCGCCCTCGCGGTACGGCTGCAGGAGCGCGGGCGCGCGGGGATCGCGCGGGTCGGGCCCGGCGCGAAGGCCGGCGAGCGGATCGGTCACGACGGGTACGGAGGTGCGTGGTGCGGAAGGTACGGAACGGCGGACCGAAATCCGCCGCGTCGGCTTGTCCGATCTGATCCGGAATGGCTAACTTACGGGGGCCGGGGCGCGCCGGGCCAGCACGGACGCGCCCCGGCGTACATCCATCCTTCGTTCGCGGATCATCACGGCGTTTCCTGACATGCGCATTCTCACCGGGATCCAGCCTTCGGGCATCCTGCACATCGGCAACTACTTCGGCGCCATCAGGCCCATCCTGGACCTCCAGGGGCAGGGCGAGGTGTTCGTCTTTTTGGCGGACCTGCACGCCATGACGTCGCTGCACAACGGCCCCGTCCTGCGCGACAG
>NZ_DASURI010000640.1:0-8079 GCF_036280135.1 Longimicrobium sp. | reverse complement strand
GCCGACGCCGCCAGCCGGTGCGCGTCGTCGTCCGTGGGCGCGCGCAGAAAGGCGAGGACCAGCAGGCGCAGGTCGCGGGCGCGGTTGAGCGCGTTGCGCCGCTCCGTCACCACCCGCTCGATCTGCTCCACCAGCCCGCGGACGCGCCCCGTCGTCTTGGCGTGCAGGATCTCCGCGTCGCCGCCGCGCCCGCTGAAGCCGCGCAGGGCCCGGATCTGCCCCTCGAACGCCGCGCGCAGCTCGTCCTCCGCGCGCAGGTCGCCCTTGCGCTCGCGCTCGTTGCGGGCGAGGGCGGCGGCCAGGCGCGCGTCCAGGCCGGCATCCGCCCACTCCTCGAACAGGTCGCGCGTGCGCTCCACGAAGTCCTTGAGGCCCAGCGCGAACTCCTCCAGGTAGTCGCGCAGCATCCGCTTGTACTGCAGAAAGACCACGAGGTCCGCCGCCGTGGGCATGCGGTCGTGCTCCAGCTCGCGCATGTAGCGCAGGGCCTGCTCGCGCAGCTCCCGCCGCGCGTCGTCCGCCGCGTTCCACAGGCCTTCCACCTGGCGCAGGACGTCGTGCGAGGCCCGCGCGGGGTCCAGCTCCGCCAGGATGCGGCCCAGCTCGAACAGGGCGTCGCGCAGGCGGGTGAGGCGCGTGGTGTCCAGCGACCCGCGCGAGCCGTCGCCGCGGGTCAGGCGGATGAGCATCTCCTCGATGACGCGCGCCGTCTCGCTGATCTGGTAGCGCCGCGCGGCCCGGACGAACTCCTCGATGGTGCGCGCCTGGTTCACGTCGTGCTCCGACGTGAGCACCCCCCACGCCTCCAGCTGCTTGAGGTGCCCCTCGCACTCCTCGTCCGTGTACGCGGGGTGATGGGGATGCTGCGCGCGGATGAACGCGGCCACCTCGCCCGGCCACAGCCACCCCGTCTCGCCGGACTCGTAGCGCTGGTGAAAGAGGCGGACGATGGGGCGGTAGAGCGCGGCGTTGGTGGCGACGAGGTAGCTCACCTCGTCCACCTTGCGCATCAGCAGCTCGTCGACGATCAGCCGTTCGCGGGGGTCCATCCAGGGCACGTCACGGGGAGGGGAATCGGATGCCGAATCGTACGGCCAACCCCGTCCATCTGCAAGAAAGACCCGTCCGGAGCGTGGCGCGCGGGCGGCGGGCCGGATATTCTGTCCGCCTTCGACATCTGTCTCCGATCCGCACCCGACGCACCATGAGCGATCCGTATCTTCCCCCCGTGGACCGGCTGCTGAAGCTGGGCGCGGAGCCGGCGCGCCGGCGCACGTGGCCGGACTACCGCACCCTGGGCCTGGAGCCGCGCCACGTGCCCGCGCTGGTCCGCATGGCCACGGACCCCGCGCTGCTCGCCGCGGCCGAGCGCGACCCGGCCAGCTGGGCGCCCGTGCACGCGTGGCGCGCCCTGGGGCAGATGGAGGCGCAGGAGGCCGCCGGGCCCATGCTGCGCCTGCTGGAGACGCGCGGCGAGGACTTCTGGGTGCAGGAGGAGCTTCCCGACGTGCTGGGGATGATCGGCCCGGCGGCGCTGCACGGGGCCACGCTGCTGCTCTTTGACGAGGACCGGCACGAGGAGATGCGGATGGCGGCGGGCGCCATCATCACCAACGTGGCGTTCCAGCACCCGGATCGCCGCGCCGAGGCCGCCGCCGTGCTCGTAAAGCAGCTGGAGGACTGGGCCCACCAGTCGCGCGCGCTCAACAGCTTTCTCATCGCCGAGCTGGTAGCCCTGGGCGAAAAGGCGGCCGCGCCCGTGATGGAGGCCGCGTTCGCCGCCGGCGCCGTGAACGAGCGCGAGAGCGGCAGCTGGCAGGAGGTGCAGGTGGCGCTGGGGCTGGTTGCCGCGCCCGAGACGCCGTGGGCGGACGAGGGCTGGGACGACGGCCGCCGCGAGGGCTCGCGCACGCCCTCCGCCACCGCCGACGCGAAGGCCAGGGCACGCCGCAAGGCCGAGAAGGCCGCCCGCAAGCGCAACCGCAAGAAGAAGTAGAACAGAAGCGGCATTCTCACACGGGGCCTGCGGCCAACGGGGATAACGGTAGCTGATAAAAAACCGTTGACTCCGTTGGCCGCAGGCCCCGTGTGAGATCGTCTTTTTCTCCGCCCGGCGATCAGCCCACGCGGCGGTAGGCGAAGCCGGCGGGGCGGATGTGCCGGGCGAAGAAGGTGCCCTTGGACGGCGCGCGCATCAGCCCGTCGTGCACCGTGGACGGCACGCCGGCGTACTCGTAGATGCGGCCGCCGACGAACTCGATCTGCAGGACCCGCCGCTCCGGCACGTAGCCCACGGCGGCGATGTTGGACGACTCGACGGGAACGCGCTGCACCATTCGGCTCCGGGATGCGCACCAGGGGGATGCGCCGCGTGTGAACGTTCGCGGCGTGCACGTCCAATATCGCGGATCCGCGCCGCGCGCGGGAGTGGGCGATACGAAGGCGGCACGAAAGGACCGGTCCGGAAGACGCGGGGTATGTAGATGATTCCCGCCGGCTCCGCGCGAGAAAACGCAGCGGAAGGTGTATGCGCGGCGGTCCGGGACTTGCCGCCCGTGGGCGCACAGGCTTCGCGCTCTCCCCAGACCCACCTCTCCACATCATGTCCGACGTTTCCGCCGGCACCGGCTCCGTGCGCGTTCCCAGCCTTTTCTCGGCATCGGGGGACGTGTACCGCGAGGTGCTGCGCAATTCCAGCGAAGCCATCGCCATCATCGACGCGCAGGGCGTCTACCGCGAGCAGAACGACGCCCATCGCGCGCTCATCGGCTACCCGGACGAGGAGCTGGCCGGCCGCACGCCCGCCATCCACATGGGCGACGAGACGTTCGCGGAGGTGGCGCGCGCGCTGGCGTGGAGCGACCGCTACCGCGGCGAGGTGGCCAGCGTCACCCGCGACGGCCGGCGGCTCACGCTGGAGCTGTCGGCGTTCACCGTGCGGGGCACGGACGGCGAGCCCCTGTGCCACGTGGGCATCAAGCGCGACGTCACGGAGCGCCGCCAGGCCGAGCGCGAGCTGCAGCGCCGCTACGAGCAGCTGGCCATCCTGTACCGCGTCACGGACGCCGTGGGCCGGGCCGGCGCCCTGGACGAGATCTACGACGAGGCGCTGGGCGGGCTGGAGCGGGCCCTGGGCGCGCGGCGGGCCGCCATCCTCCTGTTCGACGAGGGCGGGGTGATGCGGTTCGTGGCGTGGCGCGGCATCAGCGACGGGTACCGGGCCGCCGTGGACGGGCACTCGCCGTGGACGCGCGACGCCGTCGATCCACGACCCATCACCATCCCCGACGTGGCGCTGGACCCGGACCTGGGCCCGCTGCGGGAGACCATCCTGGGGGAGGGGATCGGCGCGGTAGGCTTCTTTCCCCTGGTGACGCAGGGGCGGCTGCTGGGCAAGTTCATGCTGTACCACGACGCCCCGCACCCGTTCGCCCCCGAGGACGTGCAGCTGGCGCAGACCATCGCGGGGCAGGTGGCCGTGGCCATCGCCCGCAAGCGCGACGAGCAGGTCCTGCGCGAGCAGCTGCTGGAGCGCGAGCGCGAGGAACAGGTGCAGCGGTTCCTGGCCCGCGCCGGCAGCCTGCTGGCGTCGTCGCTGGACCTGGAGGCCACGCTGGCCGGCGTGGCGCGCCTGTGCACGCCGTTCCTGGCGGACTGCTGCGTGGTGGACGTGGCCAACGAGGCCGCCGACGGGCTGCGGCGCGTGGCCGTCTCCCACGCGGACGCCGCCCTGCGCCCCGTGGCGGACGCGCTGCGGGCGTTCGCGCCGTCGGGGCTGCTGGAGGTGCACCACGCCATCCGCGCCTTTCGCTCCGGCCACGCGGTGCTGATGACGGAGGTGGACGACGGTTACCTGCGGCGCGCCACGTCCGGCCCGGAGCACCTGTCCGTGCTGCGCCGGCTGTCGCCCTCGTCCATCATCGCCGTGCCGCTGCTGGCGCGGGGGCGCACGCTGGGCGTCATCACCCTCATCCGCTCCAGCGGGCGCTACGGGGCGGGAGACCTGCCGCTGGCCGAGGAGGTGGCGCGGCGCGCGGCCCTGGCCGTGGACAACGCGCGGCTGTACGAGGCGGCCACGGCGGCCAACCAGGCCAAGAGCGAGTTCCTGGCCGTGATGTCGCACGAGCTGCGGACGCCGCTCAACGGCATCCTGGGCTACACGGAGCTGCTGCTGATGGGCATTCCGCACCCGCTGCCGGACGCGTCGTGCACGCAGGTGCGGCGCATTGGCAGCAGCGCGCGGCACCTGCTGCAGATCATCGAGCAGATCCTGGCGTTCTCGCGGCTGGAGGCGGGGCGCGAGGAGGTGCACCCGGAGGACGTGGAGCTCGGCGAGCTGGTGCGCGAGACGGCCGCGCTGGTGCAGCCCCTGGCGCAGCAAAAGGGCCTGCGCTTCGCCCTGGCGCTCCCCGCGGGGCCGGTCCGCATGCGGACGGACGCGGGCAAGCTGCGGCAGATCCTGCTGAACCTGCTGTCCAACGCCATCAAGTTCACGGAGTCGGGCGAGGTGGCGCTTTCCGCCGAGGCGGACGGCGCGCGCGTGCGGCTGTCCGTGCGCGACACGGGCATCGGGCTTACGCCGGAGCAGCGGGCGCGCATCTTCGAGCCGTTCTGGCAGGCGGACCACTCCAGCACGCGGCAGGCGGGCGGCACGGGGCTGGGGCTGAGCGTGACGTGGCAGCTGGTGGAGCTGCTGGGTGGCGAGGTGTCGGTCGAGAGCGCGCCGGGCGCCGGCACCACCTTCACTGTCGTCCTCCCGCGCGAGGTCGAGTTCCAGGATCCCTGAGCTCTACTGCATTTTTCACGCAGAGGGAGCAGAGGCAGCAGAGTACTTCATCACGCGACGAAGTACTCTGCTGCCTCTGCTCCCTCTGCGTGAGAATTCTTTTGCAGTTCGCTTTTACGCGGCCTCGGCTTCGGACGCGATCTCGGCGATGGTCAGGCCCTCGACGGGGAGAAGGCGCTCGGCGTCGGGGGAGGGCAGCTCCTGCACGTCGCGCAGCTTGCGCTCGATGGCCCGCGTGCGCACGCCGGCCGCATCCATCTGCCGGCTGGCCTCGTGCAGCTTCTTTTGCACCTTGGTCAGCACCTCGCCAAACTTGCCGAACTCCGTCTTCACGGCGCCCAGCAGCCCCCACACCTCGCTGGAGCGCTGCTGGATGGCCAGCGTGCGGAAGCCCATCTGCAGGCTGTTCAGGATGGCCCACAGGGTCACGGGGCCGGCCACGATCACGCGGCATTCGCGCTGCACGGCATCCACCAGCCCCGTCCGGCGCACGACCTCCGCGTAGAGCCCCTCCGTGGGCAGGAACATGATGGCGAAGTCCGTCGTGGACGGCGGCGAGATGTACTTGGTGCAGATGTCGCGCGCGCACTGGCGGATGCGCTGCTCCAGCTGCCGGGATGCGACCTCGGCCTTGGCCGCGTCGCCGGCCTCCTGCGCGTCCAGGAGCAGCTGGTAGTCGGCCAGGGGGAACTTGGCGTCGATGGGCAGCCACACGGGTCCCAGGTCGTGGCCCGGCAGCTTGATGGCGAACTCCACCCGGGCGCCGTTGAACTCGTTGGTCGCCACGTTGGCGCAGTACTGCTCCGGCGCCAGCACCTGCTCCAGCAGGCTGCCCAGCTGCATCTCGCCCCAGGTGCCGCGCACCTTGACGTTGGCGAGCACCTTCTTGAGGTCGCCCACGCCGCTGGCCAGCGTCTGCATCTCGCCCAGGCCGCGGTGCACCTGCTCCAGCCGCTCGCTCACGGTGCGAAAGCTCTCGCCCAGCCGCTGCTCCAGCACCCCCTGCAGCTTCTCGTCCACCGTCTGGCGCACCTGCTCCAGCTTGGCCGTGTTGTCCGCGCGGATCTGGTCCAGCTTGCCCTCCACCGTGGCGCGCAGCGTCTCCATCTGCTGCCCGTTGGACGCCGTCAGCTGGCCGATGCGCGTGGAGACGCCCTCCAGCTCCGTCTTTTGTGCCGCGGACAGCTCGGCCATGGTGCGCAGGACGGTGTCGCTCACGCCCTTGAGCGTGGCGCCGACCTCCGTCCGCAGCTGGCTGGCCTGCTGGCCGGCCTCGTCGCGCGCGCGGGCGGTCTCTTCGCGCAGCAGCCGCTCGGCGCGCTCCTGCCCCTCGCGCACGGAGGCGATGCCGGCCTGCAGCGGCGCGGCGTCCGCCGGTCGCGCGTTCCGCAGCACCATGATTAGCAGGACGATGCAGACGAGCAGCAGCGCGATGGCGACGTAAAGAAGCAGCTCGATGGACATGATGCGGGATGAAAACGGGGAGGGATGCGCGTCCGTGGCGACGTTTTGTGAAGCTACGGAGGGCCCCGATTCCGAGCTACTGAAGAAATCCCGAATCCAAACAAAGTTTTACTGAATTTTCACGCAGAGGGAGCAGGGGCAGCAGAGTACTTCATCGCGCGACGAAGTACTCTGCTGCCTCTGCTCCCTCTGCGTGAGAATGCAGTTTGGTTTTTCCCTCAGCCCGCGGCGGGAAGCCAAAGGGTAAAAGAGGAGCCGGCGCCGGGCGTGCTCTCCACCGTCAGGTCGCCGCCCATCCACCGCGCGAACCGGCGGCTGATGGCCAGCCCCAGCCCCGCGCCGCCGTGGCGCCGCGTGTAGCCGCTCTCCACCTGCACGAACGGCTCGAAGATGCGCTCCGCCTGGTCCGCCGCGATGCCGATCCCCGTGTCTTCCACGCGCAGGCACACCCACGCGCCCTCCGCCTGCGTGGCCGGCAGCGTGCCGTTCGACTGCCCACAGCGGATGACGGCGCGGCCGCCGGATTCCGTGAACTTGACGGCGTTGGAGACCAGGTTCAGCAGGATCTGGTCTACCCGCTGCGGGTCGCCGTGGTAGCGCAGGCCGCCCCCGCAGTCCGCCGAGAGCGCCACGCCCTTTCGCGCGGCCTCCGGGCCCAGCACCGTCACGGCCGCGGCGACGGCGTCCTCGGCGAACGCCACGCGCCGCTCGATGCGCAGCGAGCCCGCCTCGATGCGCGCGAAGTCCAGCAGCTGGTCTACCAGCCCCGTGAGGTGCTGGCTGCTGAACCGCACGCGCTCCAGCTGGGCGTGCTGGCCGGGGGTGAGCGGGCCCTCCAGCTCCATCGTCAGCAGGTCGGTGTAGCCGATGATGGCGTTGATGGGCGTGCGGATCTCGTGGCTCATGGTGGCCAGGAACTCGCTCTTGGAGCGGTTGGCCGCCTCGGCCTCGTGGCGCGCGGCGTCGGCCTGGGCCAGCGCCGACTCCATCTGCGCGTTGGCGTGCTCCAGCTCGTCCGCCAGCGACTGCGCCGTCCGCACCTGCGTGCTCAGCTCGCCGTGGCTGGCCTGCACCTGCTCCGCCATCCAGTTGAACCGCTCCGCCAGCACGCCCAGCTCGTCCCGGCGCCGCAGCGTGGCCCGGCGCGTGTAGTCGCCCCGGGCAATGCCCTCCGACGCGAGCGACAGCGACCGCACTGGGCCCGTGATGCTGCGGCTGAGCAGCCACGCGCCGGCCGCGCCGGCCAGGCACAGCCCCAGGGCCGCCAGCCCCGCGCGGCGCAGGAACGTGCGCGGCCGCGCCAGCATCTGCGCGCGGCCCTGCTCCACGACAAATGCCCACGGGGTGCCCTGGATGGGCGCCGCGTACGCCACGACCTCCTCGCCGTCGGCCCAGCGGTAGTGCGCGGCGCCCTGGAACGGCCACGCCGGCGCCGCGGGGGCCGGGCCACCGTCCAGGGTGACCCACGGCCCCCCGGACGCGTTGGCGAAGTACACGTCGATGCCGCCGCCGATCAGCTCCTCCAGGGCGTCGGAGGTGGTGCCGCCGCCCACCATCCGCAGCTCCGCCACCCAGCCCAGCGTGTCCGCTCCTTCGGCGACGGGGACGGCGAGCCAGAACCAGTGCCGCTCTCCGGCGCGAAAGAAGCGGCCGATGCCGTCCGGCCCCGGCAGCATCTCCGGCGTGAGCGCCGGCCACGGCCCGGCGGAGTCGGGGAACGCGCCCACCTGCGCCACCGTGTGGTGCGCGCGGTCCCACAGCACGGTGGGCAGCGTGGGCGCCTCCGGGCGGCGAAACCGCTCCAGGGCCTGCACGGCCGCCGCGGGTGC
>NZ_DASURI010000639.1:0-14248 GCF_036280135.1 Longimicrobium sp. | reverse complement strand
CCCCCCCCCCCCCCCCCGGGGGGGGGGGGGGCGCGCCCGAAGCCGATCCCGCGCACCGGAGCCGGCCTGTCTTCAATCCGCCCGCGCGCCCACCATCCAGCACGCCGCCGTGTAGCGCACCTCGTCGCCGTGCACGAAGGGATCGAACGCGGCGCGGACGGTCTGCAGGACGCGGGCGCGCGTGGGCCCATCCGCCTCGGCCAGCGCCATGCCGACCGGCCCGAAGCGCGTGATGTAGCGCACCAGGTCCTTCTCCGGCAGGGCGCAGGGAACGTCGACCGGCTGGATGTCGATCGACGTCCATCCGCTTTCCTCCAGAATGCGGGCGACACGATCCTCGTCCGCGAGGGCGAACGGACCCGGCGCGCCCGGCTCGCGGGGCGGAAGGTCGGGCAGGAGCGGCGCGGCGGCGCGTTCGGCCGTGGTCATGAACGGGTTCTCCGACGGGCTTCTCCAGGCGATGAACCGCAATTCCGCGCCGCCCCGCGCGGCGCGGCGCAGGTTCGCGAACGCCCGCACGGGATCCGCGAAGAACATCACGCCGAACCGGGAGATGATCATGTCGAAGCTCCCGGGCTGGAACGCGTGCGCCTGCGCGTCCGCGACGACAAAGCTCGCCGGCGCGCCCTGCCGCTCGGCGCGGGCGCGGGCGGCGGCGATCATCGGCTCCGAGACGTCCAGGCCCGTGCAGCGGCCGCCCTCGCCCAGCACCTTGGCGACGGCGACCGTCGTGCTCCCCGTGCCGCATCCCACGTCCAGCACCTGATGCGGGTGCGCCCCGCGGACGGCATTCAGGAGCAGGTCCTGGAACGGCGCGAGGATCCCGTCGATCAGCGCCTGCTCCTCCACCCACGCCTGTCCGGCCGTACCGTTCCAGAGCCGGGCCTGCTCGTTCTCCTGGCGTTCCCTCTCCATCGTGCTCTCCTCGTTGGCTTGACTGCGGTACGCGACGGTCCCACGATGCAACCTCAACTCGACTTGAGGTCAAGGGGGAGCGCGATGGACATCGGCGAGGTGGCGCGGCGGGCGGGCGTGCCCGTATCCACGCTGCGATTCTACGAGCAAAAGGGGCTGATCGCATCCACGGGGCGGCGGGGCCTGCGCCGGCTGTTCGATCCCGACGTGCTGGACCGGCTGGCGCTGATCGCCATTGCGCGGACGGCGGGCTTTTCGCTCGACGAGATCGCGGCGATGTTCGCGCCGGGTGCGCGGCCGTTGTTCGACCGGCAGGTGCTCGCGGACAAGGCGGACGAGCTGGACGCGACCATCCGGCGGCTCACGGCCATGCGCGACGGGCTGCGGCACGCCGCGGCCTGCCCCGCGCCGACGCACATGGAGTGCCCCACCTTTCGCCGATTCCTCGACGCCGCCGCGTCCGGCGCCCTGCCAGCCCCCGAGCGGGTCGCGCCCCGGCGAGGGTTGAAGCAGCGCGCGGCGGACGCCTGAACCAGGCGGTGCACGACGACAACGTTGCACGGGACAGGTTCTTCTTGCGCCGATATCCATCCGCGGGTACCCTGGAACGACACGCGGATTGAAATCTCCTCCTCGGGTGGCGACTCCATGCCGCGGTTTGCTTCGCTCGGTTCCCTTACCGTCCTTGTCTCCGCGGCAGCCCTCGCCGCCTGCGACGCCCCGAGCTCCCGGCCGGCGGCTGCGCCCGCCCCGGCCGCGCCATTCTCCACGGTGCTGCGGCCCGTTCGGAGCTTTGCTCTGCAGACCCCCCCGTCGTCGCCCATCGTGGGCCTGTCCGGCCTGGATCTCGCGCCCGACGGCAGCCTCGTGGTCACCGACGGGTCCGATGCGTCCGCCCAGCTCTTCTCGGCAGACGGGCGCCTGTTGAAGGTCCTGGGCCGCAAAGGCTCGGGACCCGGCGAGTTCCAGGTCCCGCTGACGCCGCGGTTCGGGCCGGACGGGCGCATTCACGTCCTGGACTTTCGCCACAACCGGATTTCCGTCTTCCATCCGGACGGAAGAGTGGACCGCGAGGTGCCGCTGCGCCAGCTGATGCGGGCAACGGGGATCGAGCCGGAACGCGGCGGGACGTACCTGGTTTCCGGCATCCGCACCGCGGCGGATTCCAACACGCTGTTCCGGGTGGACGCAGATGGGCGCGTGATCCGGGGATTTCTTCCCATCCGCCATCACGCGCCGGAACGGCTGCGCGATCCGGGGATGCTGGACGGCCTGCGACGCGCCGTCTTTTCGCTCAGTGCCGATGGGGATACCGCGTACGTCGCCCTGTCCACCGCCGATTCCCTCTGGACCCTGGATACGCGCAGCGGCGCCTACCGGGTCACCCCCGTGGGCGTGCGGGGGTACGCGCCGCCGGTCGCGCCGCGGCCCGGCATGCTGAGCCTGCGCGAGGTGACGGAGTGGGGGAAGAGCTGGACCAACGCGGCGGCCGTGATCTCTACCGGTGGAACCGTCGCCATCCCGTTCGTGCGGGGCATCCACCTCCAGGGTGACTCGTCCACCGTGGCGGTGCGCCGCCCCGACGGCACGTGGTCCAGCCTGCAGGACGCCCCGGTTCTCGTCCGCGGTGGCCACGGCTACTTCGTGGGCGTGAAGGATCCCCTCGCGGACACGCTTGAAGTGGTCCTCTTCCAGCCGCGGCCGCGCTGATGGGCCTCCGCGCGGCCGCAACCGCCACGCTGCTGTTCGTCTGCGCCTGCGGCAGCACGGTCCCACGATCCACGGAGGCGCTGGAGCAGCAACGGGTCGAAGCCCTCTCGGCCGAGGTCGTCCGGATGGGACGGCTGGACCTCCCCGGTACGGAGTGCGGCCTGGCTCCGGCCGCGGGTGCAAACGTGGTGGTCTTCGCGACCGCCGACCTGTGTCTGAGCTGCCTGGAAGCCGGCGCGCTGCTGCGCGACCTCACCAGGCGGGGGCTGCCCGCGCCGGAGGGTGTCGTTCTTACCCCCGCGACACACACGCGGGAAGTCTGCGAGTACCTGCGGCGCGAAAAGGTGCGGTGGCGCGTGGTCGGGCTGTCGGGCGAACGGCTTCCCGCGGCCCGCGCCCCGCGTGGCATCGTGTACTTCGAGCTGGAGCCGGACGGCCGGATCCGGCGGCGCGAGCACGCGGCCACTCCCCTCGAACTGGCGGCGATGGTCCTTTCCAGGCCCGGCGCGGTCGCACCGGCTCACCCTAGACGCGAGGATGTGCAATGAGGCTCGACAGGAAGATGATGATCCGCGCCGCCGTGCTCGCCGGGATCGGGCTGGGGGCGGGTGCGGCCCAGGCCCAGAAGTTCTGCCGGCACATCGGCAATTGGGTCCTGGTGGACGGCCGCTACGTGTGCGCCGGACACTATCCGTCGGGACAGTGCGTCTGGACGGACGATTGCCGGGTGAGCGCGGGCTAGGACTGTCCAGGCGCGCAGTGCGGGAGACGCTGAGCAGCCCTTTCCATCCGGAGAGGGCTGCTCTCTGCATTCTCCCGTGGCCCGGGCGAAAGTCTCGTCGAGGGATGGCGCGACGGCGCCGCGCGCGACACTGTACCGCGCAGTGGCGACTTCGCCCCTCCGCATCCGAGGCACGAAAGGATCTCCCGATGACCGTCAGCACCGACGCGCAGGCGCTCCTGGATCGGCTGGAACGCACGAGGCCCAACAACACGCAGACCCGTGCCCTCGCCAAGGAGCTGGGAAAGAGCCCGGCGCTGGCCGCGGAGCTCTGGAACAGCGGCCGGTTCAGCGCGCGGATGCTGTCGTTTCTCATCCTGGACCTCAAGTCGGTGGACGTGGCGCGGATGGAGCGGATGATCGCCGACCTGGAATCCGTCGAGGGCAAGGAGCAGTCGCAGCTGCTGGACTGGCTGATCGCGAACGTGATCATGAAGAAGGCCGCGCTCAAGGACGCCACGGCGGCGTGGCGCGACGATCCGTCCACGCTCCGGCAGCGCACGTTCTGGTCGGTGCAGGCGCGGTCCGTTCGTGGCGGGAACCACGCGCGCAACGAGGAGCTGCTGGCGCACATCGAGCAGGCGCTGGCCACCGCGCCGGAAAAGGTGCAGTGGAACATGAACTGGTGCGCCGCGCAGATCGGCATCGCCGACGAACGCCTGCGCGACCGGTGCTTGGCGCTCGGCGAACTGGGCCTCTACCGCGACTACCCCGTCCCGAAGGGCTGCACCTCGCCCTTCCTCCCCCTCTGGATCGGCAGCGTCGTGAGCAAGCAGGCGACGGCGTAGCGTCAGAGAGCGCCGTTTTGACAGGGGTGTTGTCGTGCTGCGGTACGCCGTGCGCAGCTGATCGGAGGAATTTCGGGCGTTTCGCGGCCGGCGCGATCTACGCGCTCCGACGATGCAGGCAACGGTGGCGTGTCTCGGCCGATCCGGGAGATCGCCATCCGCCGCGCCTGCGCGATTTCTGCGGGATGCGGGCCGTAACTGTAATGCCGCAAACCGATTGCTGCTGATGACGAGACGACGCGACCCGTTCTGGGCCGCGTCTTTTTTCGTGGATCTGCGGCGGAGAAAGCACTGGATCGTGGGTGTGCGGAGCAGGCGCAAAGCGGGCGATACGTACTTGGATGTGAACGGAGTTGACAGCCTCCGCGATCCTGTTTAATCTGTCCAGCACGCGGTGACGGCCGGCTTTCGCCGAGCTCCGTCACCCCCGTCTCACGACTGCCCGACACGGGAGATTCGCCCTGCCTCATGCGAGGCAAGGTGCAGGCTGAACACGCCCTCTGGATGTGTTTTGAGCCATTTCTTGACACTGCACAAGGAGCCGATATGCGCATGCGATCGTATCGTTCCGCCCTGCTGTTGCTCGGTCTTGCCGCCTGTACCGACGGTGCGTCGCCTCCCCTGGCGCCGAAAGCGGCGCAACCGCCATCTCTCGGTGTGTACGAGGTCACGCTCACGGGCCTGGGATCGAGCGAGATCCGCTCGAACGTCCTGCCGCTGGAGGGTGGTTTGCCGGGAGCCGCGCTGAGCCCGGCGGGAAGCGTGGCGCTCGAGCTCGTGTCGTCCGGCACGTTCACGGAAGGGGCGCGCGGGGCGGGCGGACAGCGCTACGTCACGGCGGGCTATCGCGTGCGGAACGCCACCGGGCGAAGCCTGAACAACGTGACCCTGCTGCTGGTGGCGCGGTCCAGCGCCATCCCGGGCACGCCGTTCTCCTCGCTCGTGCGGTTCGACGGCACGGCCGCGGACCCGTCCATCGCCGGCGCCATCGCGCCCACGGGGGCCGTGGCGCCGCGGGGGGAGATGGACGGCCTGCGCGCCTTGCACCCGGACGTGCTCCAGGTGTTCACCGAGGCGGAGGTGGCCGCGCTCGCCCGGCCCGCCGGCGTGCTGGACGTCTTTCCCGTGGGATTCGTCGTCCGCCCCGCCACGGCCGAGGCCACCAGCCGCACCCTTCCGCCGGCCGCGTCCGCCAACCAGTACGACGGCGTTGTCACCTTCTCGTTCCGCGTGCCGCTGCAGGCCAGCGCGTCGGCGGACGTGTACTCGCTGGCGTTCCAGGTGCTGGCCATCGAGGACACGGAGACGCGGATGACGGAGAGCATCGAGGAGGGGCAGGACACGTCCGCCGTGCGGCTGCTGCGCGAGCGCGCCGCGTTGCTGGGCGCGACGACGGTGACGGTGCTGGCCGGCAGCCCCGCCAGCGGTCCCGACGTGGCGGACTATCCCGGCCAGCGGCACGTCTGCTCCGTCCGCACGGCGGGGACGGCGGCCGCGCCCGCGGGCTTCATCACCCGGCCGGGCGCGTACACCCGGCTGGCGCTGTACCGTCCGGGAGAGCGCGTCAGCGCCTGCGACGCGGACTTTCGCGCGGGCACGGCGGCCGCGCCGGCGCTCAACACGCCCTATCCCATCACCCTGCGGGCCATGGACCGCTACGGCAACGTCCTGCCGGGCGCCGTGGACACCGTGGCCCTGTCGCCGTCCGGTCCGGCGGCGACCGTCGGCGCGGCGGCGCCGCTGGTGACGGGGGAAGCCGGCATCCCCGTGGTGTACCAGGCCGTGGGCACCTCCGTGCTCACGGGCACGGGCCGGCGCACCCGCGCGCGGCGCAGCCTGGTGGTGCCCGCCGTCGCCACCATCGCCCTGTACGGGGGCGGCAACCAGGCCGCCATGGCGGGAACGACCGTCCCCGTGGCGCCCTCGGTGGTCGTGCGCGACCTGGGCGGCGCCCCGCTGGCGGGCGTGCCCGTCACCTTCGCGGTCACGGGCGGGGGCGGCGCCGTGACCGGCGCGGTGGCGCTCACCAACGCGAGCGGCGTGGCCGCGCTGGGCAGCTGGGTCCTGGGCGCGCAGGCCACGATCAACGCGCTGAGCGCCACCACGCCGGGCGCCGCCGGTGCCGTCGCGTTCCAGGCCAGCGGATGCGCCGGCGGGGGCGGGACGGGCTACGCGATGACCCTGTGCTACGGCTCGCCGCTGACCCCGGCGCAGCGCGCCGCGTTCGAGGACGCCGCGGCCCGGTGGCGCGGCGTGGTCACGGGCGACGTGCCGGACTTCGCGATGTCGTTCGGCGCGGGCACCTGCGGCGCGGGCACGCCCGGCTTCAGCCTCGCGGCGGACGACCTGGTGATCCTCGCCCGGGTGGAGGACGTCGACGGCGCGGGCGGCCTGCTGGGGGCCGCCGGGCCCTGCATCAACCGCTCGGCGGGCGCGCTGCCCATCGTGGCGCGGCTACGCCTGGACGCCGCCGACATGGCGTACATGGAGACGAACGGGCTGCTGCGCAACGTGATCCTGCACGAGATGGGGCACGCGCTGGGCATCGGCACGCGGTGGTCCGCGTTTCTCCTGCTCCGGGACCCGTCCACGCCGGACGGCGCGCCGGCGGACACCTACTTCGCCGGCGCCAACGCCATGCGCGGCTTTGACCTGGTAGGCGGGACCGCCTATACGGGCGGGCAAAAGGTGCCCGTGGAGAACGCGGGCGCCCTGGGCACCATCAACGTGCACTGGCGCGAGGAGGTGCTGGGTGACGAGTTGATGACGGGCTGGGCGAGCCTGACCGCCATGCCGCTCAGCCAGGTGACCGTGCGCTCGCTGGCGGACATGGGCTACGCCGTCGATCCCGCCGCCGCGGACCCGTTTTCGCTGGACCTCCTGCTCCGCGCGGAGCCGGGGCGCCGCATCCCCCTGGGAGACGACGTGGACGCCGGACCCCAGTACACGCTGGGCAGCGACGGCGCGCTGAGGCTTCCCCCATGACGTGTCGGCGGGGCGCGGCTCGTCCGCCTCGATCGTCGCGCCCCTGGCCCGCCGCCGCGTGGTTCCGCAGTTTGCCGGGAGCTGCGCGACGGGGCCGGAGTCCGCCGCGCGTTCACGTGGAAGGAAAGGGATCGCGGGATGAGCGAGAGCGGAGAGGCCATGCGCGCCGTGCGGATCCACGCCACCGGTGGTGCCGAGGCGCTGACGGTGGACACGGTGCCCGTGCCGCGGCCCGGGCCGGGGCAGGCCCTGGTGCGGCTGGAGGCGGCCGGTGTGAACTTCATCGACGTGTACAAGCGCACCGGGCTGTACACCGTCCCGCTCCCCGCCACGCTGGGCGAGGAGGGTGCGGGCACCGTCGCGGCCGTGGGCGAGGGCGTGACGGAGGTGCGCGAGGGTGACCGCGTGGCGTGGGCGGGCCACATCGGCGCGTACGCCGACTATGCCGTGGTGCCCGCGGCCAAGCTCGTCCCCCTGCCGGACGGCGTGAGCGCGGCGCAGGGCGCGGCCGTGATGCTGCAGGGGATGACGGCGCACTACCTGGCCGCGTCCACGTATCCGCTCCGGGAGGGCGATCGATGCCTGGTGCACGCGGCGGCCGGCGGCGTGGGCCTGCTGCTGGTGCAGATCGCCAAGCGGCGCGGCGCGTTCGTCGTCGGCACGGCGGGGAGCGACGACAAGGCACAGCTGGCGCGCGCGGCCGGCGCGGACGAGGTCATCGTCTACACGCGCGACGACTTCGTGGCGGAGACCCGGCGCATCACGGGCGGCGCCGGCCTGCAGGTGATCTACGATTCGGTCGGCAAGACGACGTTCCTGCCCGGGCTGGACCTGCTGGCGCCGCGGGGGATGATGGTGCTCTTCGGCCAGTCCAGCGGACCCGTGGTGCCCGTGGATCCGCAGGTGCTGAACGCGAAGGGCTCGCTCTTTCTCACGCGTCCCACGCTGGGCCATTACGTCGCCACCCGCGACGAGCTGATGTGGCGCGCCGGCGAGCTGTTCGCGTGGATCGCGGCGGGCGAGCTGTCCGTGCGCGTGGGCGCGGAGTTCGCGCTGGACGACGCGGCGGAGGCCCACCGCGCGCTGGAAGGCCGCCGCACGACGGGCAAGGTGCTGCTGCGCGTGTGAACGCGCCGCGTGAGGATCGAACGATGGAGGAGCGGACGTTGAAGCGGATCGCGATCGGAATCATCCTCAGCCTGTCCACCGTCGCGGCGCGGCTGGTGGTGCGCGGCACAGATGCGCCGGCGGATGACGCGCAGTCGTCGGTGGAGTGCCGGCGCGAGCGCATCGGCGGGGCGCGATACCGCGTCTGCGAGCTCACGCCGGCCGGGGTGGCGCGGCTGGAGCTGGTGGCGCGCGACGGGCGCGGGCGGCCGCTGGGGACCATCGCCCGCGCGGACAGCGTGCTCCGCGCCCGCGGCGAGCGCCTGCTCTTCGCCACGAACGCCGGCCTGTACCACACGGCGGATTCCACGACGGGGATGCTCGTGGCCGACGGCGGCCTCCTGTACGCGCGGCTCAACCGCAGTGCGGGCCCGCTGAACCCGTGCAGCGTGGCCAACTTCTACTGCCCGCCCAACGGCGTGTTCTTCGTGGCGGACGACCGCGCGGGCGTGCTGTCGACCGAGGACTTCGCGCGGCGCCCGGCTTTCGCCGCGGCCGTGCGGCTGGCGTCGCAGTCCGGGCCCATGCTGGTGCGCCGCGGGGAGCTGGCGCGGGCGTTTCCGCCGGCGGGCGCGTCGCGCCTCATCCGCAACGGCGTGGGCGTGCGGAAGGACGGCAGTGTCGTCTTCGCCATCTCGGACGAGGGCGTGAACTTTCACCAGTTCGCCACGGCCTTTCGCGACGGCCTGCGCTGCCCGGACGCGCTGTTCCTGGACGGCACCATCTCCAAGCTGTACACGGGCTCCGGTGCCGTCCCCGCGCAGTCGCGCCCCTTCGCGGCGATGTTCGTCGTCACGCAGCCGTCCACGCGGTGAATGAGCGGAGTCAACGCGTCTTGATCTTTTACCGTTGACTCCGCTGGCCGAAGGCCCGTGTGAGGCCTCTTTTCTTCTCCTGTTTCGCGAGACGCACGTCTCCCGGCCAGCACCAGGTTCGATCGAATGACCTCGCCCTCCGAGCAGATCATCGGGCTGTACACGCGGCACGCGGCTGCGTGGGACCGGCGGCGCGGAAAGTCGCTCTTCGAGCGGCCGTGGCTGGACCGCTTTACGGCGCTCATCCCGCCCGGCGCGGATGTGCTGGACCTGGGATGCGGATCGGGAGAGCCCATGGCGGCGCACCTGGTGGGGCAGGGGTTCCGCGTGACGGGCGTGGACAGCGCTCCGCCGCTCATCGAGCTGTGCCGCGCGCGATTCCCGGAGCACGACTGGCGCGTGGCGGACATGCGCACCCTGTCGCTGGGGCGCGGATTCGCCGGTATCCTGGCGTGGGACAGCTTCTTTCACCTGGACCACGGCGACCAGCGGCGGATGTTCGCCGTCTTTCGCGACCACGCGGCGCCCGGCGCGGCGCTGATGTTCACGAGCGGGCCGCACCATGGCGAGGCCATCGGCGAGTTCGAGGGCGAGCCGCTCTTTCACGCCAGCCTGGCGCCGGAGGAGTATCGCGACCTGCTGTCGTCGCACGGCTTCGGCGTCGTCGACCACGTGGAGAACGACCCGGCGTGCGGCAATCACACCATCTGGCTCGCGCGCCGGATGCCCGATCCGTTCTCTGCGTCCTCCGCGGCTCTGCGTGAGAAAACGCCGTAGAAGCCGGACTGTCCGGGTGCTGATTGCACTCCATCGGCCGGCAGCTGCGTCATCCTGAGGAGCCGCCGCGCGATCTCCACCTGCGCAACAGACCGTGGCGGCGACGAAGGATCTTGCCCGCGAGACGCTGCGGCTGCCCTTGTGCACGGACCCTAACGCCCGAGTTTCGCACACAAGATTCTTCGGTCGCGCCAAAGTACTGCGTGCATTCGTGGCCCGCGCGGCGCTCCCTCAGGATGACGCTTCCTGGGCTCGCTAGCGAAAGGCGGGTTTGGCAGGATGACAAGGCTGGACCGGCGGATGAACGTGCATCCGCCGCTTGGGACGCGAGGGCTTGACGAGGTGTATATCTTAGTTCTAAGATTTATGCCGAACATCGTCGAACAGGGGAGGGCAGGATGACGGGACCGCACCAGGGACAGCAGGTAGTTACGACCGGAGCGTCGCTGGGTGATGCAAAGGGCGCGGTGGTGATGGTGCACGGGCGCGGCGCCACAGCGGAGAGCATCCTCACGCTGGCGCCGGCGCTCCGCCGCCCGGAGTTCGCGTACCTGGCGCCGCAGGCCGCGGGCGGCGCGTGGTATCCCAACGGCTTCATGGCGCCCATCGCCAGCAACGAGCCGGGGATCACGTCCGGGCTGCGGGCCATCGACGACGTGCTTTCCATTCTGCAGGCGGAGGGGATCCCGCCGGAGCGCACGGTGCTGCTGGGCTTTTCGCAGGGCGCGTGTCTCTCGCTGGAGTACGCGGCCCGAAACGCGCGGCGCTACGGCGCCGTGGCCACGCTCAGCGGCGGCCTCATCGGGCCGGACGGCACTCCGCGCGACTACGCGGGATCGATGGACGGCACGCCCGTCTTCTTGGGGTGCAGCGACGTGGACTTCCACATCCCCGCGCAGCGCGTGGAGGCGTCGGCGGAGGTGATGCGCGGCCTGGGCGCGGACGTGACGCTGCGCCTGTACCCCGGAATGGGCCACACCGTCAACGAGGACGAGATCGCCCACGTGCAGGCCATCCTGGACGGCATCGCGAAGGACTGACGGGGGCCGTGCTCAACAACGTGAGAGGATCCAGATGCTGAACCTGCAGGTGATCGTCGTCAGCACGCGCGACGAGCGAAAGGGGCCGCTGATCGCGGCGTGGTTCGCGGCGCAGGCGCGCCGACACGGCCAGTTCAACGTGGAGGTGGTGGACCTGGCCGAGGTGGACCTGCCGCTGTTCGACGAGCCGCGCCATCCGCGGCTGCGGCAGTACGAGCACGAGCATACCAGGCGGTGGAGCGAGAGCGTGCACCGGGCCGACGCGTTCGTCTTCGTCACGCCCGAGTACAACCACGGAACGCCGCCGTCGCTGGTGAACGCGCTGGACTTCCTGGTGCAGGAGTGGGCGTACAAGCCGGTGGGATACGTGAGCTACGGCGGCGCCTCGGCCGGGCTGCGCGGCGTGCAGATGACCAAGCAGATCACGGCCGCGCTGCGGATGGTGTCCGTCGTGGAGGCCGTGGCCATCCCGTTCTTTACGCAGCACATCGGCGCGGAAACGGGCGCGTTCGACCCCGGCGCCGTGCAGGAGCGGGCCGCCGCGGCCATGCTGGACGAGCTGCTCAAGTGGGCCGGCGCCCTCAAGCCGCTGCGGGGCTGAAGTCCAGGGCTCGGCTGACGGATGCAAGTGATTCGCGAAGGAAATCGACGTTCGCATACATCGAGGAGGAACCCATGGAGCTCACCGGCATCCATCACCTTACGGCGGTCTCGGCGCGCATTCGCGACAACCACCATTTCTACACGGGCACCGTGGGCATGCGGCTGGTCAAGCGCAGCGTCAACCAGGACGACGTGAGCGCGTACCACCTCTTCTACGCCGACGCGCAGGGCAGCCCGGGCACGGACCTCACGTTCTTCGACTGGCCGGTCAAGCCCGAGCGGCGCGGCACGCACAGCATCACCCGCACGCACCTGCGCGTAGCGGGAGAGGATACGCTTCGCTGGTGGACGGAGCACCTGCGCGCGCGCGGCGTGCAGGCGGGGGACGTGGTGGAGCGCGACGGCCGCCTCGTGGTGGACTTCGAGGACCCCGAGGGCCAGCGCCTTTCGCTCATCGACGACGGCGGCGCGGGCGAGGCGCATCCGTGGGGCCGCAGCCCCGTCCCGGCGCAGCACCAGGTGCGCGGCCTGGGCCCCATCCTGATGAGCGTGCCCTCCCTGGCGCCCACGGACGCCGTGCTGCAGAAGGTGCTCAGCTTTCGCCCCGTGCGCACGTACGCGCACCCGGACAACGCGCGCCACACGGTGCACGTGTACGAGATGGGCAAGGGCGGACCGGCGGCGGAGCTGCACGTGGCGGTGCAGCCGGACCTGGCGCCGGCCAGCCCGGGCGCGGGCGGCGTGCACCACGTGGCGTTCCGCACGCCGGACGAGGACTACGAGGCGTGGAGCGAACGGCTGAACAGCATCCGCGTGCCCAACAGCGGCCCGGTGGACCGCTTCTGGTTCCGCAGCCTGTACTTCCGCGAGCCCAACGGCATCCTGTTCGAGATCGCCAGCGACGGCCCCGGCTTCGCGGTGGACGAGGACGCCGCCACGCTGGGCGAGAAGGTGGTGCTGCCGCCGTTCCTGGAGCCGCGCCGCCAGCAGATCGTCGCCGCCCTCAAGTCGATCGACTAAGGATGCGGCCCGCGTCGTCGGGAGGGTGCCAAGCCCTCCCGCGATTCTCGCGCGGGTCATCCTTGCGAGGATGCTGAAGCATCGCGCTTCGAGCGCTGCGTCATCCTGAGGAGCCGCCGCGTGGTCCTGATCCGGGCGAAGACCATGGCGGCGACGAAGGATCTTGCCCGCAAAGCTCTGCCGCGGCCCTCGTGCATGGACGCCGCCTTGGAGTTTCGCACACAAGATCCTTCGGCCGCGCCAAAGTGCTGTGTGCGTTCACGTTGTGCGCGGCGCTCCCTCGGGATGACGCTTCCTGGGCTCCACAAAAGGCAGATCCCGTGGCGCCGACCGGATCTGCTGGTTCACGCATGGCCTCACGATCCGCACGAACGCAGCCCCACCTTCACAGGACCTGATGATGACCGTCGATACATCCATCGCGCCGACTGAGTCCGCCACGCGGCCGCTGGTGGTGTGCGCGATCGCGGGAAGCCTGCGCCGCGCGTCGTACAACCGCGCGCTGCTGCGGGCCGCGCAGGAGCTGGCGCCGGACGGGATGGAGATCCGCATCTTCGACCTGATCGACGTCCCGCTCTACAACGAGGACGTGGAGGCGCAGGGCGATCCCGAGCCCGTGCGCGCCCTCAAGGCCGCCATCGGCCAGGCGGATGCGCTGCTGATTGCCACGCCGGAGTACAACCACGGCGTCCCCGGCGTGCTGAAGAACGCGGTCGACTGGGCCTCGCGCCCGCCGCGCGGCGCCGTGCTGGCCGGCAAGCCGACGGCCATCTTCGGCGCGAGCCCGGGTGTGACGGGCACGGCGCGGGCGCAGACGCAGCTGCGCGCGTCGTTCGTCTTTACGCAGACGCCCGCGCTGCTGAGCCCGGAGATCCTCGTCTACCGCGCCCACGAAAAGTTCGACGCCGAGGGTCGCCTGACGGATGAAAAGACGCGCGAGTTCGTCGCCCGCCTTCTCCGCGAGCTGGCCGACTGGACGCGCCTGCTCCAGGCTCGGAATCAGTAGTGTCAGTTCTCCTCCTCTCCGCGAAGCGGGGGAGGGGGCCGGGGGGAGGGCCTTCCGTGGGCCGGCAGACTGCCTGTCATCGTGCTCGGTCCGTGATTCCCCGTCCCCCGTGCCGTTTACGGGGAAAGGGCAGGGGATGGGGGCGCCCCGCCCACGCACAAGGTCCGTCCCGTTGGTGAGACTCGATCATCCCCCTTGCGCTCCCCGCGCGGAAGATTACACTGGGCACGCTTCCGGGTATCATCTTCCACCGCCGGAGATCCCGCATGTCCACCGACTCCACGCTCACCCCCGCCGACGGCGACGTCCTCCTGCTGGTGGGGACGATGAAGGGCGCCTTCCTCTTTCACGCCGACGCCGCGCGGCGTGAGTGGCGAATGAGCGGCCCGCACTTTCGCGGCGAGGCCGTCTACTCCATCGCGTTCGACCAGCGCGGCGGCCGGCGACGCGTGCTGGCCGGCGGGCAGAGCATGCACTGGGGCAGCGTGGTGCGCACCAGCGACGACTTCGGCGCCACGTGGAGCGCGCCGGACCGGCAGAACGTGCGCTTTCCGGAGGACAGCGGCCTGGCCCTGGCGAACATCTGGCAGATTCGCCCCGGCCGCCCCGGCGAGCCCGACGTGGTCTACGCCGGCGTGGAG